>JAWWCG010000140.1:0-7912 GCA_033720555.1 Kiloniellales bacterium
CATGAGGCGCTCGACCCGTCCTCCGTTCTTGACATGGGTCTCGAGGATCTCGTCGATGTCCGCCCGGGTTCGGTAGGCGTACCAGACACCTTCCGGGTAGATGACCATGGTGGGCCCCAATTCGCAGCGGTCGAGGCATCCGGACGCATTTATGCGCACTCCGCGCAGCTTGAGCTCCTTCGCCCGCGCCTTCATGTAATCGCGCAGCTCCTGGGAGCCCTTGTCCAAACAGCAGCCGCGGGGATGGCCCGGCGGGCGCTGGTTGACGCAACAGAAGACGTGAACGCGGTAATAAAGCGGCGGATCGGCCGGGCCGCCGGGTCCTTGCTCGCTCATCGCCGCCTAGTCCTTGGCCTTGCCGCCGCCGGCGGCGCCGCTCATCTGCGCCCAGAACTGGCGCTGGAACTCCTCCCAGCCCTTGAGCCCGCCGGCCAGGCCGCTCGCCGAGGGCAGCCAAGCCTTGAACAGGGTCTCCGGGTCCATGCTCTTCAGCCCGTCCCGAAGCCGCGTCTCCAGTTCCTTCATCATCACGTCCTGGAGGGGCGCCACCTCGGGCAGGCCCAGAAAGGCGCGCGCCTCCTGAGGCGAGCAGTCGATGTCGATCTTGATTTTCATGCCCGTCGGTTCCGAAATGAGAGTCCGCAAGCGCTTTGGGGTTGAGTGGCGCGCGCCGCGCGACCCATATAGGGGCGAGACCCTACACGTCCCGTCCAGTCGCCCGCAACGGTCTCGCTGCTCTTTCGGCCGCGCGGCGGCGATGCATATCCTTCTGGAGGACGCAACCTTCATGGCGCAAAACCGCCTGGCCGCCGAAACCAGCCCCTACCTCTTGCAGCACAAGGACAACCCGGTCGCCTGGCAGCCCTGGGGGCAAGCCGCCTTCGACCTCGCACGCGGCGACGACAAGCCGATCTTGCTGTCGGTCGGCTACGCGGCCTGTCATTGGTGCCACGTCATGGCCCACGAATGCTTCGAGTCGCCGGAGATCGCCGCCGTGATGAACGAGCTCTTCGTCAACATCAAGGTCGATCGCGAGGAGCGGCCGGACGTCGACACCATCTATCAGACCGCCCTGGCGCTGCTCGGCCAGCAGGGCGGCTGGCCGCTCACCATGTTCCTCACCCCAGAGGGAGAGCCGTTCTGGGGCGGCACCTATTTCCCGCCGACCCCGCGGTTCGGGCGCCCGGGCTTTCCCGAGGTGCTGCGCAGCGTGGACCAGGCCTACCGCGACAAGCCGGACTCGGTGGCCAAGAACGTCACCGCGCTGAAGGAGGCGCTCGCCAGAGTTTCCCAGAACGAGCCCGGCGACGGCCTGCCGCTCTCGGCCATCGACCAGGCGGCGCAGAGGCTGGTGCGGGAAATCGACCCGTTTCACGGCGGCCTGGGCGGCGCGCCCAAGTTTCCCCAGCCCTCGATCCTCAAGCTGCTCTGGCAGGCCTGGAAACGGACCAAGCAGGAGCCCTATCGCAACGCCGTCGAGCTCACCCTCGCCCACATGTGCCAGGGCGGCATCTACGACCATCTGGGCGGCGGCTTCGCCCGCTATTCGGTCGACGAGCGCTGGCTGGTGCCGCATTTCGAGAAGATGCTCTACGACAACGCCCAGCTCGTCGATCTGCTGACCTGGGTCTGGCAGGACACCAAGAACCCGCTGTTCGAGCAGCGGCTCCGCGAGACCGTGGCCTGGACGCTCAGGGAGATGCGCGCCGCCACCGAAGCGGCGCCGCCGGGCGGCGACCCCGGCGCGCTGGCGGAAGCGACGCGTTGCGGCGCCTTCGCCAGCACCCTCGACGCCGACAGCGAAGGCGAGGAGGGCCGCTTCTACACTTGGGACGCGGCCGAGATCGAGCGGCTGCTGGGCACCGACGCCGCGGCCTTTTGCCAGGTCTACGACGTCAGTCCCGAGGGCAACTGGGAAGGCAAGACGATCCTCAACCGATCCGCGAACCTGGCGCTGGGCGACCCCGAGGCCGAGCAGGCGCTCGCCGCGCAACGGGCCATCCTGTTCGCCGCGCGCGCGCAACGGGTCTGGCCGGGCTGGGACGACAAGGTGCTGGCGGATTGGAACGGTCTGATGATCGCCGCCCTCGCCCGCGCCGCGCCGGTGTTCGCCGAACCCGCCTGGCTGGCCGCCGCCGAACGCGCCTTCGCGTTCATCGCCGAGACCTTCTCGGCCGACGGGCGGCTGCACCACGCCTGGCGGCACGGCGTCCTGAAGCACCCGGGCACGCTCGACGACTACGCCCACATGTGCGAGGCGGCGCTGGCGCTTCACCAGGCCACAGGCCGCGCCGACTATCTGGCCCAAGCCGAAGCCTGGGTGGAGAGCGTCGAGCGTCACTACGCCGATCCCGACGGCGGCGGCTACTTCCTGACCGCCGACGACACCGCGCAATTGATCGTGCGGACCAAGACCGCCCACGACAATGCCACGCCGGCGGGCAACGGCACCCTGGCCGGCGTTCTGGCGCAGCTCTTCTACTTGACCGGCGACGATCGCTACCGCGCCCGCGCCGAGGCCGTGGTCTCGGCCTTCTCCGGCCAGTTGCCTCGCTACTGCGCGTCCTTCGCCAGCCTGATCAACGCCGGCGAGTTCCTGCAGAGCGCGGTTCAGCTGGTGGTGATCGCCGCGCCGGACGACCCGGCGGCCGAGGCGCTGGTCGGGGCCAGCCGCGATCTCTCGCAGCCCCTGCTCGTGCTGCAGCGCATCGCCCCGGACGACGCCTTGCCCGAGTCGCATCCGGCCGCCGGCAAGACCATGAAGGACGGCGCGGCCACCGCCTATGTCTGCCGCGGTCCGAGCTGCTCGCTGCCGATCACCTCGGCCGAGGAGCTCGCCCGGTCCTTGTCGTCATGACCGTCTCGCCCGCCGCCGCGCCGCTCCCCGAGCCGGGCCAGGAACCGCGCCAGGAACCGGTGCGGGAACCGGTGCGGGAACCGGTGCGGGAGCCGGTCCGCGCGCTCCGCCTCGACAGCCCGGCCGGCAACCTGGTGGTGCGCGAACAGGCCGGCGCCATCGTCGGGCTCGCGTGGCTCCGGCCGCGCCAGGGGTCCGAGGGGCGAAGCCGGCCGGCCGGTAGCGGACGGCCAAGCGGACGCCCCGGCGAGCCCTCCGCCCTGCTGGTCGAGGCCGCCCGGCAGCTCCACGAGTACTTCGCCGGCAGGCGCCAGACTTTCGACCTGCCGTTGTCCCCCGCCGGCAGCGCGTTTCACCAGAAAGTCTGGCGGCGGATGCGCGACATCCCGTTCGGCCGCACCGCCACCTACGGCGATCTCGCCTGCGATCTGGGCTGCGCCGCCCAGCCGGTCGGCAGCGCCTGCGCGGCCAACCCGATCGCGATCGTCATCCCCTGCCACCGGGTGGTGGCGACCACCGGGCTGGGCGGCTTTTCCGGCGGTGCCGGCGTCGAGAGCAAGCGCTTCTTGCTGCATCACGAGGGCGCGCTCGATCCCGAGCTCGATCTCTTCTAGCCGGCGCCCGATCCTTGCGGGCGGCGCGTCGCTGGCCCGCGTCGCCGGCCCGCGTCATTGACCACGGCGCCGGATGACAGAGGTGCGCCGACAGGATAACCTCGGCGCAGCGTCTCAGACCGCTATTCTCATCACCAGCGTTACCGAGGGGAGGCTTCATGCCCGACATCACCATCGAGGGGCCGGACGGCGCGTTCGGCGCCTATCTGGCCGTTCCCGAAAAGACACCGGCGCCCGGCATCGTCGTCGCCCAGGAGATCTTCGGCGTCAACCAGGTCATGCGCGACGTTTGCGACTGGCTCGCGAGCGAAGGCTATCTCGCCTGTTGCCCGGACGTCTTCTGGCGCATCGAGCCCGGGATTCAGCTCACCGACAAGACCGAGGCCGAGTGGGCCCGCGCCTTCGAGCTGTTCGGCCTGTTCGACGTCGACAAGGGCGTCGAGGACCTGAAGGCGACGCTGGCGCATTTGCGCGGCCGCGCGGAGTGCACCGGCAAGGTCGGATCGATCGGCTACTGCCTGGGCGGCAAGCTGGCGTTTCTCATGGCGACGCGATCGGATTCCGATGCCAATGTCAGCTACTACGGCGTCGGCCTCAACGACCTACTGGGTGAGGTCGACCAGATCTCCAAGCCGCTCATGCTGCACATCGCCTCGAAGGACCAGTTCGTCCCGCCGGAGGCGCAGGAGGCGATCAAGGCCGCGCTCGCCGACCACCCGCAGGTCACCGTGCACGTCCACGAAGGCCAGGATCACGCCTTCGCCCGGCCGGGCGGCGAGCACTACGACCGGGCGGCGGCGGAGTTCGCCAACGAGCGCAGCCTGGCGCATCTGAAGGACGCTTTGGCCTCATGACCCGGGCGATCCGCATTCACGAGACCGGCGGGCCCGACGTGCTGCGCTGGGAGACGGTCGAGGTCGGCGAGCCCGGCGACGGCGAAGTCCGCCTGGCGCAGAGCGCGGTCGGCCTCAACTACATCGACGTCTACCACCGCTCCGGCCTCTATCCCCTGCCCGAGCTGCCGGTCACCCTGGGCCTGGAGGCGGCCGGCACGGTCGAGGCCGTGGGCCCCGGCGTCGCCGGCCTGTCGCCCGGCGACCGGGTCGCCTACGCCAGCCCGCCGATCGGCGCCTACGCCGAGGCGCGCCTCATGCCCGCGGACCGTGTGGTCACGCTGCCGGACGCCATCGCCGACCGGCAAGCCGCCGGCATGATGCTGCAGGGCATGACCGTGCACTACCTGATCCGCCGCACCTACCGGGTGCAGCCCGGCGATACCGTGTTGTTCCACGCCGCCGCCGGCGGGGTCGGCTTGATCGCTTGTCAGTGGCTGAAAACTCTGGGCGCGACGGTGATCGGCACGGTCGGCTCGGAGGAGAAGGCCGCGCTCGCCCGGGCCCACGGCTGCGACCACACGATCCTCTACAAGGAAGAGAACGTGGCCGAGCGGGTGCGGGACCTGACCGGCGGCGCCGGCGTCCCGGTGGTCTACGATTCGGTCGGCAAGGACACCTTCGAGGGCTCGCTCGACAGCCTGGCGCCGCTCGGCATGCTGGTCTCCTTCGGCAACGCCTCCGGCCCCGTGCCGCCGTTCGAGCCGGGCCTATTGTCCGCCAAGGGCTCGCTGTTCTTCACCCGGCCGACCCTGATGACCTACACGGCCAAGCGCGAGGACCTTGTGGCGGCGGCCGAGGAGCTGTTCTCCGTGGTCGTCTCCGGCGCGGTGAAGATCGAGGTCAATCAGACCTATCCCCTCGCCGAGGCCGCTCAGGCCCACCGCGATTTGGAAGCGCGCAAGACGACCGGCTCTACGGTGCTGCTGCCGTAAGGGAAGGTCCTGGAAGAGCCCAAGTCGCGGCAGAGCCGCCAAGAAAAACGGCTCCGAGTACCAGCCTGAAGCTTAATCGGCCTTCGGATCTTGTCTCGGAGTCGTCGGTGCCTGCGAGGCCCGATTTCTTGCTAATCCGACCGGCTCGGCCGCCGGATCACTGATTCATGGCGTCGAAGAAGTCGGCATTGTTCTTCGAGTGCTTGAGCTTGTCGATCAGGAACTCCATGGAATCGGTCACGCCCATGGGCATGAGGATGCGCCGCAGCACCCACATCTTCGAGAGCGTGCCCTTGTCGACCAGGAGCTCCTCCTTGCGGGTGCCCGACTTGCCGATGTCCATGGCCGGCCAAACCCGCTTGTCGGCCAGCTTGCGGTCGAGCACGATCTCGGAGTTGCCGGTGCCCTTGAACTCCTCGAAGATCACCTCGTCCATGCGGCTGCCGGTGTCGATCAGCGCCGTGGAGATGATGGTCAGGCTGCCGCCCTCCTCGATGTTGCGCGCGGCGCCGAAGAAGCGCTTCGGGCGCTGCAGCGCATTGGCGTCGACGCCGCCGGTCAGCACCTTGCCCGACGAGGGCACCACGGTGTTGTAGGCGCGGCCCAGGCGGGTGATGGAGTCCAGCAGGATCACCACGTCGCGCTTGTGCTCGACCAGGCGCTTGGCCTTCTCGATCACCATTTCGGCAACCTGGACGTGTCGTGCCGCCGGCTCGTCGAAGGTGGAGCTCACCACCTCGCCCTTCACCGAGCGGGCCATGTCGGTGACCTCCTCCGGGCGTTCGTCGATCAGCAGAACGAGCAGGTAGACCTCGGGGTGATTGCTCGAGATCGCGTGGGCGATGTTCTGCAGGATCATCGTCTTGCCGGTGCGCGGCGGGGCGACGATCAGCGCCCGCTGGCCCTTGCCCAGGGGCGTGGTCAAGTCGATCACCCGGGTGGTCAGGTCCTTGCTCTCGCTGTTCTCCACCTCGAGGCTGAGCTTCTCGTCCGGGTAGAGCGGCGTCAGATTGTCGAAATTGATGCGGTGGCGGGCGTTTTCCGCCGGGTCGAAGTTGATCTCGTTGACCTTCAGGAGGGCGAAATAGCGCTCGCCTTCCTTGGGCGAGCGGATCTGGCCGTCCACCGTATCCCCGGTCCTCAGGCCGAAACGCCGGATCTGGCTGGGGCTCACGTAGATGTCGTCGGGCCCCGGCAGGTAGTTCGCTTCCGGCGAGCGCAGGAAGCCGAAGCCGTCCTGAAGCACCTCGAGGACGCCCGAGCCGTAAATCGCCACGTCGTTGAGGGCAAGCTGCTTCAGGATGGCGAACATCATGTCCTGCTTGCGCAGGGTGCTCGCGTTCTCGATCTGAAGCTCTTCGGCGTAGGCCAGAAGATCCGCGGGACTCTTAGCTTTCAGTTCTTTCAAATTCATCGCCGCATTTGCTCTGAGCGATCATTCGGGCCGGCTTCGGGCGCCGGTATCGGGAAGGTGGGGAGGCTGGGCATCCCGCACGCCGAGGACGCCGAAGCTGCGCGAATGACCGTAAGGTAGGATTAGGGGCTTGACCCTGATATGGGAACTGAGGACGCCGAGAGCAAGCTCCCAACGCCGTTCGCGTCGATACCCAATGGCGCTGGCTCTGTCAAGCAGCCAAGTACGCCAAGTACGGGGGGCCCGCGGCCCTGCGGTGGTTCCGGCGTGGTCCCGGCGCGCCTCTAGCGCGGCCCCGAGATCCTAAAACGGCCGCAGCACGGCGAGAAAGACGATCGCGATCATCAAGACCGTCGGCACCTCGTTCATGACGCGGTAGAAGCGCGCCGAGTGGCGGTTCCGGTCGGCCGCGAACTGCCGGCGCCAGCGGGCGTAGCCGGCATGGACGAGCTGCATGGCGATCAGTAGGGCCAACTTGGCGTGCAGCCACCCCGCCCCCCACAGGTCCCCGTGCGCCGCCAGCATGATGCCGAGGATCCAGGCGCCGATCATCGCGGGGTTGATGATCGCGCGCAGCAGGCGCCGTTCCATGACCTTGAAGGTCTCCGACTGGCGCGAGCCCGGCTCCGCCTCGCAATGGTAGACGTAAAGCCGCGGCAGATAGAGCATGCCGGCCATCCAGGTGATGAACGCGATGATGTGGAGCGCCTTGACCCAGAGATAGGCGTCGCCAAGAAACCCTGTCATTCCGGTCACTTCTCCTTCATGCCCCGCCTCATGCCCTGCGGCGCCCGAGAGCGTCCGCGAGGGCACAGCGCCCACTGGAGTCGGGACAGATTCGGCCCCCGTTGCCGGAGGCCACGCCCGCCGCGCCCGCCGCGCACCGCCGCTCCGCCGAGACGGCGGCGACGACCAGGTCCGCCAAGCCGGCGATGAAGGCCGCGCCAGTGCCAACGGTCGGCACCCTCAGATAGAGCGGCACGCCGCTCGATTCGGCAAGCCTGCGATACTCGATATCCAGCTCGACCAAGGTTTCCGAGTGTTCGGAGACGAAGGCCAGCGGCACCACGATCAGCGGCACCTCGTCGCGGCCGGCGCGCTCGATCTCCGCCTCGGTGTAGGGCTTGAGCCACTCCATGGGGCCGACCCGGCTCTGGTAACTGACCACCCAGTCGAACGCCGCAGCTTGCCCGGCGCCG
>JAWWCG010000141.1:0-7906 GCA_033720555.1 Kiloniellales bacterium
ACTGCCAAACCTTGCCGGCCGAATAGGAGGAGCAAAAACCGTTCGGCTGAAGCCCGAGGGCGCGCGTGAGGCCTCTGAAAGCCGACGTCGTTAGCCGTCGTCTTAAAGGGGTGGTTTCGGCTGTTCGCGCCCCTTGCGTGGACCCCTCTGCGTGAGCCCCTTGCGTGGGCCGAGCCGATGGGGTCCGCTTGGCCCCCGACTAACCGCAGTCAAACAGGCGTGCGCCCTTCCCCGGGAGGTTCGGGCCCCTCTATCGCCAACGTCGGACCTTCTGGCGGGCCGGCGCCGCGACGCCTTGCCCGACGGCGACGGCCCGCCTAGGCTGCACGCGAACGATCGGCCAAGCGCGCGGCCGATCGATAGCGCAAGGGGGTATCGCCCATGAGATCCATCGCCCGGTTCGCCTGTCTCCTGCTCGCCCTCGCGACGGCCGGCGGCCTCGCGGCCGAGGAGCGCGACTCGGCCGCGTTCGAGGGCGTCTACCTGCTGGTCCAGCACGACGGCTACCAGCGCACGCTGTCGCTCGAGCCGGGCGGCATCGCTTCCCAGGTCAGCGACCAGGAGGCGCTGCTCGGCTATTCCGGCGCCCTGGGCGCCTGGCGGCTGACCGGGCCCGAGCGCGCGCGCGTCCGGCTGATCGACTTCAGTCACGAGACGGAGGGCGGCCAGCCGCTCGGGCCGGCCCTGATCGTCTACGACCTCAGCTTTGCGGAGCTGGCCTCGGGCAAGTACCGCAAGGTGAGCGGGCGCTTCGCCGGCAAGCAATACGCCGCCGGCCAGAACCCGCTCAACCCGACCGAGCCGCCGGTGCGCAGCTTCGGGGTCGCCTTCCAGGGCCAGCGCATCTCGGCCGAATAGGCGTTCGGCGCCGAGGCGGAGCCGTCGGCGCGCCCTGTCTCCGGCGGCTATCGGGATCCTTCGGATTTTCTCCGCGCCGCACAAGCGGGGCCGAGCCCGACGTCGCCGCCGAGCCCGGCCCCTAGCCCCCCAACGGCTAACACTTACGTCCCAGTATGCCGTCGACGACCGAGCAGTTGCCGAAGACGACGGTGGACGGCAGAGCGTCGGACATCGCCGCGCGGTCCCGCGAGTCGTCCAGCAGCGCGACCTGGACTTCCTCGGCCGGCGCGCTGAAGGCGCTCGCCTTGCTGCGGTTGAAGTCCGCGGCGGCCGTGCTCAGCATCGAGGCCACCAGCGCCGGCGCCGTCATGCCGAGCCGGAAGGCGGGATAGCGTCGCCGCGTGTCGGCGTGCAGCCACACGACGACGGCGCCGAGGAAGAAGAACAGGAACAGGCGTACCGCGTAGCCGATGTAGTAGGACTCGGTGGCGCTCTCGAAGTTGACGTATTCGCCGGCCGCCAAGACGGCGATGAGCGGCATGGTCCCGCCCAAGCCTCCGACGATCACTCTCTGGAGGGTGGTTAGGTCTTTCTCCTGCACGGTTCTGGAGTCGGGCCCAATGGTATCGAGAGTAGTGTCTGACATCGTTCGACCTCCCTCTCACCTATGGTTGCCTAGGATCTAGCTTTGAATTAGAGCGCGGAACGCCCGGAGATGAAGTGACCGGCGTCACAGACCCGCGCCTTCGGCTGTGACCGCCGTCACACCAGCGACGTTTTTCTGTGGACGGCGCCGGCGCGCCCGAGTCGATGGGTGGCGCCGGGGGCGCTCGCTCACTTGACAAATCGGTCGTCGTGAAGACCCTTGCGGGCCGAGAGTGCGCGCTCCGGCTTGGCAACGGGGGCCCTTGGATGGCAGCAGGGATTCGCATGGAGACCGGCGATTGCATGCCGGATTTCCAGCTCTTGGACGTCAATGGGGTCTATCAGTCCTTGTTGTCGCTCGCGCTCGGTCAGCCGATCGTTCTCCTCTGCCTGCCGGACTGCGAGGCCGCGGCCGCGCGCGCGGTCATGCGGTCCTTCGCCGAGCTCCACGCGGCCTTCGAGCCGCGCGTCAATCTCTTCGCGGTCACCGGCAACGCCGTCGCGGCCAACCGCCGCTGCGCCGAGGAGCTGGACCTGCCCTATCCGGTGCTGGCCGACCCGGAGCAAAGACTCCTCAGCCTCTACGATGTGCGCCGGCGCTCGTTGAGCGATCAGCGGCCGGCGCCGGAGGGCACCGTCGCCTGCGTCGTCGCCGATGCCAACCAGCGGATCGTGCGCATGGACCGCCGCGTGACCTCCGGCGCTCATGCGGAGGCGGTTCGAAACCTGCTCGAGTCGCTGCCGCGCGAGGATCCGCAAAGGTTCGCGAGAACGGCGCCCGTGCTCATCGTGCCCGAGGTCCTCGACCCGGCCTCGTGCCGGCGGCTGATCGAGCTTCACCAGAGCGGCGGCAACTTCGAGGGTCTCATACGCCAGGGCGACGGGCGAGAGGTGAGGAACGTCGTCGACCGGGACTCGAAGATCCGCCGCGACCACGACATCACCGACAAGGCCGTGGTGCAGGATTTGCGGATGAGGCTCCTCAAACGGGTCGTGCCGGACGTGGCCAAGGCCTTCGACTTCCAGCTCAAGCACGGCGAGGCGTTCCAGATCGGCTGCTACGAGGGGGCCGCCGGCGGCTTCTTCAGTCCCCACAGAGACAACGTGGACCCGAGCGGCGGGCGGCGCTTCGCCATCAGCCTCAACCTCAATGCCGGCGACTACGAAGGCGGCGACCTGCGGTTCCCGGAGTACGGGCCCGATCTCTACAAGCCGCCGACCGGCGCGGCGCTGGTCTTCTCCTGCCGCTTGGTCCACGAGGCGATGCCGGTGACCGCCGGCCGGCGGTTCGTGCTCTTGACGTTTCTTCATTAGCCCGGCGCCGAGGGCCTCGACCGGCCGCCGCACGCGCGAGAGCGTGCGGCGCAGAGCGGCTGTCTGTTCCCGGCTAACGTCGAACCTTTGCTCGCAAGCCGGCGCTTGGCGGTTTTGGTCTTTTTAGCCGCTCGGGTCAGGTCCTATTCGGTTGGTGCGGGTGGAGGGACTTGAACCCCCACGACCTTGCGGCCACCAGATTTTGAGTTTGTTAAATTTAGGTTTTGCAATGAATTGGAAAATCTGGCACTTTCCGAAGTGTTTAGAAATATCATATAGTTAGTTTGTTTTATGGGTTATGGGTAGTGTTGGCGCGTGACGGTAAATTCGGGTAAATCTGTTGACATGGCGTTGACATGGGCGCCGAGAGCCAGAGATGACCGGCAAACGAATCCGACTGACAGACCAGTCCGTGCGTAAGTTGCCTGTGCCTGAGGAGCACGCTCGAATCACCTACGATTCGGACTTACCAGGTTTTGGTGTGAGGGTGACGCCTGCCGGGGTGAAGTCGTTCGTCTACGTCTACAGATCCCCCGAGACGGGACAATCCCGCACCTACACGATTGGAAGGTATACGAACGGGCACGACAACAGGTGGCCCGCCGCAAAGGCTCGCAAGGAAGTGATCAAGTTCCGCCGAACACACGCTGACCCGGCGGGAGACCGGCAAGCGAAGAGGTTGGAGATTGAAGCCGATCGTCGGGCTGAGACGATGAACCAGTTGTGCGACCGCTACATTGCTGAACACGTGAAACCGAACAAGCGGCCTCGCAGCGTCCACGACGACCTACTCGTGATCGACAGTTATGTCCGTCCGGTCCTAGGCCAGATCAAAGTCAAAGCGCTCACCAGGGACGATCTGCGGTGCTTCCACAAGCGCATAACGGAAGGCAGACTGCCTAATCAGCGTGGGCCTGCCCCATATCGTGCAAATGCGGTAATGCGCTTGGTGCGGCACATGCTCAGCATGGCGTTAGTCGAGTGGGGCTTGAGACCCGACAACCCCGCCGTTGGCTTCAAGATGAACCCTGAGCGCGCGAGGGTGAATACCCTGGACCAGGACAGCGTCCGACGCCTCTGCGCAGCTGCTGGCGAGCACCCTAACCAGCAGTCTGCCGACGCGTTGATGCTACTGCTACTCACGGGGTGCCGACGCAATGAAGTGTTGGGCGCCGAGTGGTCCGAGTTCGATCTGGACAAGGGTATTTGGGAGATTCCGACTGAACGCAAAAAGTCTAAGCGCCCCCACCGGATCGTTCTTAGCCAGCAGGCTCTCGCGATATTGAGGCGCCGACGGGCCGAGATGAAGGGCCAGTTTGTGTTCCCCGCGCCCAATGGTCATGGGCCACAGAAGGACCTCCGGCACTTTTTCCAGGCAGTGTGCCAGAAGGCGGGTATTGAGAGATTTAGGCTTCACGACATCCGGCACTCTGTTGCCTCGATCCTCTATAACTCGGGCGCCACCTACGAACAGATTGGACAAGTACTCGGGCACAGCACCCCACAAGTTACGATGCGGTATTCACATTTCTTCGAAGACAGGCAGCGCGAGTTGGCAGACACCGTGGGGGATTTCGTGTCGAGTGCAACTAACGGCGAGTAAGAGAACATTGCAGACCCGCACCAACGGTTTCCGGTTGACGGATTACCGCAAGCAGTCATAATTTCTATCTTCCTATCGGCCGTTCGGCCGTCCGTCGTGAACCGTCCGTCCTGGACGTGGATCACGACGAAGCCTCACAACACCAAGGAGGGTGAGAGGATCGTCGGCGCCGGCAATTGCCAGCGCCATGGATCTCTTTTGCCTGAAGGGTGCGTGAGATGCGTTCGAAATCCGACAAGGCCGGTGTCGAGCCCGAGGCTCCCGGCAATCACTCAGACGAGATTCTGACCGACCGCCAGGTCGCGGCGGCGCTTGGCGTGCCGTTAGCGACCCTGCGGTTTTGGTGGAGCCGAGGCGACGGGCCCCCGTCTCTCAAATGTGGCCGCTATCGTCGTGTCATGCGCTCGGCGCTACTCGCTTGGTGCCGAAGCCGACAACAGTAGCCAATGAAATAAGAGCACGCAAAAAACAGTCCCGGCGGGCACCGGGGCCGAGATGTTGTTTCGCACCTCAACGAGCGCAAGAGCATCGCGAGGCAAAAATGAGTATAACGCTTAAGCATAAGAAATCAAACAAAGAATTCAAAGAGCTGGTGCTGCCCGCTTCAATCGTCGGGGCTGCCAAAGCCTATTTAGACAACGGATTTCAGCCCGTCCCGCTTCACGAGAAGGGAAAGCCGACAGAGGGCTTCGAGTACTCGAAGATCAAGTGCATCACTAAGGCCGATGTTCCCAAGTGGTTCGGTAAAGCCAAAGGCATCGCGCTCAGGTGTGGCACCCACGGCGGCAACCTAGTCGTTTTCGACTTAGACTGCCCGGAGGCTGTTGAACTCGCGACAAAATTACTGCCGTACACCGGGTTCATTTGGGGCCGCCACGGGCAACAATCGCACTACGCCTACCGCCTAGAGCCCGGCGTTGCTCTCCTTAAACAAGAACTTCCACAGAGCAGCAAGGGGGCTAAGGCCCTCGTCGAGATCTTGGGCGAGTTCAAGACCGGAACCGGCAACCTGTGCGGCGCACCACCGACCAAAAAGGCCGACAACGGCGACATCGTGGAATTCGCCAGCAACATGCTGCCGCTGCCCAAAATTTCCGCCGAAGACGCGGTCAGGTTCGGCGCGAGGCTGGCGACCGCCTGTTTCCTTCTTCGCCACTACCCGGAGAAGGGGGCGCGAAACGATTACAGCGTCGCCGCCTGCGGTGCCCTCTTCCACAGCAACTGGAGCAGGGACGATACCTTAGCGGTAATCCAGGTAGTGTCCAAAGCGACGGGCGACGAAGAGAACCGCACTGCCAACGTGCACAGCACTTACGACAAAGGTGAGGCCGGGGATAAGGTTACCGGCTGGCCGACCTTCAAGGAGTGGCTCGGCGACGACGCAGACGCCGCTTACGAGGTCGCCTTACGGGTGGGTGACCAGCAGAAGCCCGGCAAAGATGACGTGAATATGGCCGCCTTGTTGGCGCACTGCGACATGACGATGGCGCAATGGGCGATGGCGGAGATCCCCAAAGCCGAGCCGCTCATCGAGGGGCTGATCTGGGCGGGCACCAGTTCGATCATCTTCGGCATGGAGGACCTCGGGAAATCGTTGCTCGCGATTTATATGGCCAAATGCCTGAGTCGAGGTTTGCCCTTCTTTGGCATGCAAGTACCCAAGCCGCGCCGGGTCATCTTGATCGATGCTGAGACGCCAGAAGAACAGTTTGAAGCCCGCCTCGCCGCAAATATATGCAACATCAAGAATGAAAATTTCTCGTCCATCTCTGTGAAACGATATCAGCGGTTGGGTGGGCCGTTTTTGAACCTCGATGATGGGAGCATCCGCAAATTGCTGAGCGTCCATTTCGATAAGGTGAAGCCCGATCTGGTCATTCTCGACACCGCGACGGCCCTCATGCAAAACCCCGACATCTGGCTGCCGAAGGGGTGGTACGCGGTTTACAACTGGATCCGGGAGCACGGCAGTCGGGGGTGTGGGTTCACCTGGATCGCCCACGAGCCGAAGACCAACCCCGGAGCGCCAATCGGCGCCACCTATCAGATTCAAGTGGCGGACACCACGATGCGGGTAACCAATGCCCGACAGGATGAAGGTCGCCGCAAGGTGACGCCGAAGAAAGTACATTTTGCCGAGAAGCCCAAACCGTTCTGGTATGAGATCGTCAAGTCCCCCAACGGGCAGCCGCGCATCGTCGAGAGCGCCCCGCCCTCGGGAGCGTCCACCAACGACAAGAAGATGCCCCCGCTGAAAAAGAAGGTATTGGTCCATCTCTTTAGTCACGGCTGGCCCGGAAACCTCGCTAAGTTTGCGTCGCTGTCTGGGGTCTCCAAGTCGACCGTCGCAGACTGGTTGAATCGCATGGCCGAGAAAGACGGATGGACGCTTAAGACAGACGACGGGGGGTGGGCTCTCACCGGCGCCGGGAAGGCTGAAGCCGAGAAGCTGATCAAATCAAATGCCTAGGCGTCCGAGTCAAAACTCGGACGATATTATCCGTCCGGGGTCGGACGGTTAGGTCGGACGTTCGAGGGAAAAACGTATTGGATCAATAGTATAAATGCCGTCCGAGGTCGGACGTTTACGTCGGATGCGCAGCGTCCGACGACCCTCCCTCCCTATTATATTATAGGGAGGGTCGGACGCTCAGAAGTCGGACGAATGGGTGGTTTCCCCTCGGGTATAAATCTGCAGCCGGCCGCTCTTGACGGCCCGAATCCCACAGGAGACGCCACCGAAGATCCGAAACTGGATAAGACCTTCGTTCTTTCAGACGCGAAGCACAAAGATCGTAACCGCCCCTATTCAACACCACATAGCTAGCTGGTGGGGAGCGAACCCCGGCGCCGATTTGCAATCAATTGCAAAAGCCGGGACGGGTTTCGATCGCCCAGTTAGACTGTCAGCGAGCTACTTGCAGAATCGCCGGATTAGTGATGCCAACGTTTGCCGAATCGAAGCACCGGTAAATGGCCACTTATACCGCCTCGATTGATCGCGAACCTCTCTCCGGGTTGGTCGAACGCGTGACTTTCCACAGTCCCGAGTCAGGCTTCTGCGTCCTGCGGGTGAAGGTTCGAGGCCATCGCGACCTCGTGACCGTCATCGGCTCAGCTGCGTCTGTCCAGCCGGGTGAGTTCATCCAGGCGAGCGGCCGCTGGGATACCCACCGGGAGCACGGCATCCAGTTCAAGACAACGTTCTTGAAGGTGATGCCACCCAGTTCCATCGATGGCATCGAGAAGTACCTTGGCAGCGGCATGATCAAGGGCATTGGCCCTCATTTCGCCAGGAAGCTGGTGAAGGCCTTCGGTGAGGAGGTCTTCGATGTCATCGAGAATGCGCCCGAGCGGCTGAGAAAGCTCGACGGCATCGGTCCAAAGCGGGTCGAGAAGATCACCTCCGGCTGGGCCGATCAGAAAGCCATCCGGGAGATCATGGTGTTTCTCCAGTCTCACGGTGTGGGCACCTCACGGGCCGTGCGCATCTACAAGACCTAC
>JAWWCG010000142.1:0-7871 GCA_033720555.1 Kiloniellales bacterium
CCAGCGCCAGCGGGTGATGATCGCCATGGCGCTCGCCAACGAGCCCGACCTGCTGATCGCCGACGAGCCGACCACCGCCCTCGACGTCACCATCCAGGCCCAGATCCTGGACCTTCTGTCCGCCCTGCAAGCGCGGCTCGGCATGGCCGTCGCCTTCATCACCCACGACCTCGCCATCGTCCGCCGCATCGCCCGGCGCGTCGTGGTGATGCACGACGGCCGGATCGTCGAGCGGGGCCCGACGGCGCGGATCTTCGCCGCCCCGCGCGAAGCCTATACCCGCATGCTGCTGGCCGCCGAGCCGCGCGGGCGCAAGCCGCCGGTGCCGGCCGACCGGCCGGTGCTGCTCGAGGGCCGACGGCTCAGCGTGCGCTTCGCCGCCCGGGGCGGGCTTTTCGCCGGGCGCCGGCGCCTCCTGACCGCGGTCGACGGCGTCAGCCTGCGGCTGCGCCAGGGCCAGACCCTCGGCGTCGTCGGCGAATCCGGCTCCGGCAAGACGACGCTCGGCCGGGCGCTGCTGCGGCTGTTGCCGAGTAGCGGGGAAATCCGTTACGACGGCGCGGAGATCCAAGACCTGTCTCTCAATAAGTTGAGACCCTTACGGAAAGATTTTCAGATCGTCTTTCAAGACCCCTATGGCTCCCTGAGCCCGCGCATGACGGTCGGCGAGATCGTCGCCGAGGGCTTGTTGGTGCACGAGCCCGGCCTGTCGGCGCGGGACCGCGACCGGCGCTGCGGCGCGGCCCTGGCGGAGGTGCGGCTCGAGCCGGCGATGCGCAACCGCTATCCCCACGAGTTCTCCGGCGGCCAGCGCCAGCGCATCGCCATCGCCCGCGCCCTCATCCTGAAGCCGAGGGTGATCGTGCTCGACGAGCCGACCTCGGCCCTCGACCGCTCGGTGCAGAAGCAGATCATCGAGCTGCTGCGCGACTTGCAGGCCGGCCACGGCCTGTCCTACCTCTTCATCAGCCACGACCTGGCCGTGGTGCGCGCGCTGGCCGACGAGGTCATGGTGATGCAGCACGGCCGCTGTGTCGAGCAGGGCCCGAGCGAGGCGGTTTTCGCGGCCCCGCGCGAGGCCTATACCCGAGCGCTGCTGGCCGCGGCCCTCGACCTCGACGCGGCCGCGCCGGACCACACGGTCTGACGCATGGCGCCCGAACCCCGCGTCGAGCGAGAACAGCCGAGCGCGGCCTTGGTATATACCGTATCGCGTAGTATGTTTTTGCCATGATCGTGTCGTGGCGCAACGCGGCGAGCCGCAAGGTCTGGCAAGGCGAGCGACCGAACCGGTTTCGGGGGCTGGATATCGACGCCGCCGTCGATTTGCTGCTTGCTTTGAACGCCGCAAAGACGCTTCGAGATCTCAGCCCGCTCAAGAGCGTGGGGCTCCACAAGCTCAAAGGCGACCGGAAGGGCCAATGGGCGATGACGGTGAACGGGCCGTGGCGGATTTGCTTCACGTTCCACAGGGGCGACGCGCACGATGTGGAAATCGTCGATTATCATGGAGGATGACGCCATGCCGCCGATCGCCCATCCCGGGAGATTTCTGCGCCGGGAGCTGAAGGCCCGCTGCTTGAGCGCCAACCGGCTGGCGCTGGATCTGGGTGTGCCGTCCGGACGGATCACGGACATCCTGAACGGCCGCCGCTCGATTACCGCCGATTCGGCCGTGCGGCTGGGCCGCTATTTCGGCAACCGGCCGCAGTTCTGGCTGGACCTGCAAAGTCAGTACGACATCGCCGTCGTCGAGCGGGATCGGGGCGAGGAAATAGCGCAGCGCGTGCACCCCGCCGACGCGGCCTGAGCGGCTGGACGAGAAGAGCCGCGCGGATTAAGGGATCGGAGACGGACGCATGGCCGAGACCCTGACCGGCTTCTGGCTGCGCGAGGCGCTCGCCGGGCGCAGCCTCGAGATCGAGGAGCTCGCGGGCGACCAGCGCGCCGACGTCGCCATCCTCGGCGGCGGCTTCACCGGCCTCTGGACCGCCCTGCGCCTGAAGGAACTGGCGCCCGGCCTCGACGTCGCCGTGGTCGAGAAGAGCGTCTGCGGCAGCGGCGCCAGCGGGCGCAACGGCGGCTTCTGCATGACCTGGTCGGCGAAGATCCTGACCCTGGTCAAGCTGTGCGGCGCGCAGGAGGGCCTGCGCCTCTACCGCGCCACCGAGGACGGCGTCGGCGCGATCGGCGCCTTCTGCCGGGCCCACGGAATCGACGCCGAGTTCCGCCAGGACGGCTGGCTGTGGGCGGCCAGCAACGCCGCCCAGCGCGACGCCTGGCAACCCTGTCTCGACCAGCTCGAGCGCCTCGGCGCGAACCCCTTCCAGGTGCTCGACGCCGAGGAGGCGGCACGGCGTGCCGGCGCGCCGGTGATGGTCGCCGGCGTCTACGAGCCGAGCGTCGCCACCCTGCAGCCGGGCCGCCTCGCCCTCGGCCTGCGGCGGGTCGCGCGCGAGCGCGGCGTGCGGCTGTTCGAGCGCTCGCCGGTCCGCCGGCTCGAGCGCGGCCGGCGCCCGCGGCTCCACGGCGCCAAAGGCAGCCTGACGTGCGACACCCTGGTCCTCGCCCTCAACGCCTGGGCCGCCGAGCTGCCGGAGTTCCGCCGCACGGTGGTGCCGCTGGCGGCCGACCTGCTGATCACCGAGCCGGCGCCCGCGGCGCTGCGGGGCAGCGGCCTGGAGAGCGGCCTCGCGGTCTCCGACTGCCGCTCCCTGGTCCACTACTACCGCGCCACCCCCGACGGGCGGATCGCCTTCGGCAAGGCGAGCGGCGCGTTCTTTTACGCCGGGCAAGTCGGCGAGCGGGCCGACGGCGCGTCGGCCTACCAGTCCCGGATCGAGCAGTCCTTCGCGCGCTTCGTCGGCGGGCTCGGCCGCTTCGCCGTGGCCGAGAGCTGGCGCGGGCCGGTGACGCGAACCCAGAGCGGCCTGCCGGTCTTCGGCCGCCTCGAGCGTCACCCGAACATCGTCTACGGCCACGGCTATTGCGGCAACGGCGTCGGGCCGAGCTACACCGGCGCCAAGTTCCTGGCCTCGCTCGCCCTCGGCCGCGACGACGAGTGGGCGACCAGCCCGCTCGCCCGCGGGCCGAGCGGCCGCCGCTTCCCGCCGGAGCCGCTGCGCTACCTCGGCGCCAATCTGGTGCGCGACGCGGTGCTCCGCATCGAGCGCGCCCAGGACGCCGGGTGCAAGCCGCGCGGCGCGGACCGGGCGCTCGCCCGCTTCGCGCCGGAGGGCCTGGTGCGGATCGACGACTAGCGCGTTTGGAGTCAGGCGTCGTCAGGACGCGATCTTGAGGGTGTCGGCCGCCGCCATCTGCATGTCCCGCTCGCGCTGCTTCTGCTGGCGGTGCATGACCCAGGCGCCGAAGACGACGCAGGCCGAGACGATCAGGATGATGATGGTCGCCAGCGCGTTGATGTCGGGGCGCAGCCCGAGCCGCACCCGCGAGTAGATCAGCATCGGCAGCGTGTTCGAGCCCGGCCCCGAGACGAAGCTGGCGATCACCAGGTCGTCCAGGGACAAGGTGAAGGCGAGCAGCCAGCCGGCCACCATGCCCGGCGCCAGCATGGGTATGGTGATGTCGAGCAGTACGCGGAACGGCCGGGCGCCGAGATCGAGGGCCGCTTCCTCGAGGGATTGGTCTATGCCGGCGAGGCGCGATTGGATCACCACCGCCACGTAGGCCATGGAGAAGGTGATGTGGGCGATGGTGATGGTGGTGATGCCGCGCTCGCTCGGCCAGCCGATGAAGTCGCCCAGGGTGATGAACAGGAGCAGCAGCGACAGGCCGGTGATCACCTCCGGCATAACCAGCGGCGCGGTGATCATGCCGCTGAACAGGAGCCGGCCCTTGAAGCGGCCGAAACGCACCAGCGCCAGTCCCGCCAGAGTGCCGAGCAGGGTGGCGAAGGTCGCGTTCATCACCGCGACCTTGAGGCTCAGGGTGAGCGCGGCCCACACCTCTTCGCTCTGGAACAGGACGCCGTACCAGCGGAACGAGAAGCCGCCCCAGACCGGCACCAGCTTGGAGTAATTGAAGGAATAGACGATCAGCAGGAAGATCGGGATGTAAAGGAACGCCATGCCGAAGGCCAGCACAGAGATCAGAAACACCGAGCGGTTCCGGTTCACGGGCTCAGGCCTCCGTCTCTTTCGACTGGACCCACTGGTAGATCATCATCGGCACGACGAGCACCAGCAGCAGCACGATCGCCACCGCCGAGGCGACCGGCCAGTCGTGGTTGGCGTTGAACTCGTTGTAGAGCACGCGCCCGATCATCAGGACGTTGCCGCCGCCCAAGAGGTCGGGGATCACGAACTCGCCGGTCGCCGGGATGAAGACCAGCAGCGAGCCGGCGACGATGCCGGGAATCGTGAGCGGCAGGGTGACCGTGAGGAAGGTGGTCATCGGCCGGGCGCCGAGATCGGCCGCCGCCTCGTGCAGCGAGATGTCGAGCTTCTCCATGTTGGCGTAGAGCGGCAGGATCATGAACGGCACGTAGGAATAGACGATGCCGACGTAGACCGCGAACTCCGAATAGAGCATGCGGATCGGGCTGTCGATCACGCCGAGCCAGATCAGGAAGCTGTTGACGGTGCCCTGGTCGGCCAGGAGCCCCATCCAGGCGTAGACCCGCAAGAGGAACGACGTCCAGAACGGCAGGATGACCAGCAGCAGAAGGATGTTCTTCGCCGTCGGCTGGGCGCGCACGATGCCATAGGCCATGGGATAGCCGAGCAGCAGGCAGAGCACGGTCGAAATGGTCGAGATCTTGAGGGAGTTGACGTAGGTGGTGACGTAGAACTCGTCCTGCCAGAGATAGGCGAAGTTATCGAAGACGAGCCGGACGGTCAGCGCCCCGTCCTCCGCGAACTCGACCAGCGACGAAAACGGCGGGCTGGCGATCAACGACTCCGCTAGGCTGATCTTGAACACGATGAAGAACGGCGCCAGGAAGAAGACCAGCAGCCAGGCATAGGGGAGGAAGACGACGACCGACTTCCAGGCCGTTTGAACGCGCTCCAGCAGACCGTGGACGAACGAGGCGATCCTCTCCCGCGCGTCCACCGCGCCCTCGGGGATGCTCGAGGCCCGGTCGGTCATCGGGTCAGCACCACCGCGCTCGACGGCTGCCAGCTCAGGTAGACCTCGTCCTCCCAATCGACTGCGTGCTTGCGGCTCGCCGGACGCGCCTGGTTGGGCGCGGTCACCTCGACGATGGCGCCGTTGGCCAGCGCCACGCGATAGGTCGAGATGTTGCCGAGATAGCCGATGTCGTGGACCGTGCCCTTGAGCTGGTTCGGGCCGGGCTCCGCCGCCGGGGTTTTCGAGATGACGATCTTTTCCGGCCTGAGCGCGACCCAGACCTCGGAGCTCTCCTTAATCGACATGCCGTGGTCGATGTAGAACTCCGCGTCGTGATCGGCGGCGCGCACCACCACGTGGTCGGCCCCGTCCTCGGTCACGACACCGAGAAACATATTGGCCGAGCCGATGAAGTTGGCGACGAAGCGGGTCTCGGGAAACTCGTAGATCTCGGTCGGCGTGCCGATCTGCACGAACCTGCCGCCGTCCATCACGGCGATCCGGGTGGACAGCGTCATGGCCTCCTCCTGATCGTGGGTGACCACGACGAAGGTGATGCCCAGCTTGTCCTGGATGTTCATCAGCTCGAACTGGGTCTGCTCGCGCAGCCGCTTGTCGAGGGCGCCCAGCGGCTCGTCGAGCAAGAGGACCTTCGGCCGCTTGACCAGGGCGCGCGCCAGGGCGACGCGCTGGCGCTGGCCGCCGGACAATTGGTGCGGCTTGCGCTTGGCGAAGGGCGACAGCTCCACCATGGCCAGCATGTCCTCGACCCGCTCGGCGATCTCCGACTTGGCGACGCCGTCGCGCTTGAGGCCGTAGGCGACGTTGGCCTCGACGGTCATATGGGGGAACAGCGCATAGGCCTGGAACATCATGTTGACCGGGCGCTCGTAGGGCGGCACGTCGGTCATGTTGGCGCCGTCGATGTAGATGTTCCCCGAGCTCGGGGTCTCGAGCCCGGCCAGCATCCGCAGCAGCGTCGTCTTGCCGCAGCCCGAGCCGCCGAGCAGGGCGAAGAGCTCGCCCTTGTAGATATTGAGATCGACGTTATCGACGGCGGTGAAGCCGCCGAAGCGCTTGGTGATGCCCTGGATCTTGATGAACGGTTCCGCGTTGGGCTCCAACCAGGGTTCGTCGACGTGTTTGGCAGTCTGGGTCATCCGATCCGCCCCGTTCGCGATCGAACTTCACGGCAGCAGGCCGAAGGGACGGCGGGGCCACCGCGCCGGCGCGCCGGCACGTTGGCCCCGTCGCTCTAGCTCTTAGCCACCCGTGGTACCGGCCTTGAAGTTGGTCCAGGCCCGGGTGCGCACGCGCTCGACCTTCGGCGGAAGCGGCGTCAAGGGGAACATCACCTCCACCTGCTCCGGCGTCGGATAGGCCGCGGGGTTGCCCGTCACAGCGGGATCCACGAGCGGCAGCGCGTCCTGGTTCGCCGTGGCGTACCAGGTGTAGTTGCTGTCGTTGGCGGCCACCTCGGGGCGCATCATGTAGTTGAGGAAGAGATGCGCGTTCTCGACGTTCTTGGCGTCGGCGGGAATGACCCATCCGTCGACCCACACGTTGGCCGCGCCCTGGCCCGGCGGCAGCAGGAAATCCAGCACCACCCCGGTATCGGCTTCCTCGGCGCCCGACATGGCGAGCAGCCCGTCCGGCCCCCAGGTGACCGCGACGCAGAACTCCTTCTCCGGCATCTTCTGATAGGCGTAGTTGTCGAAGGTCTTGATGTAGGGGCGGACCTTCGAAAGCATCTCTCCGACCTTCTCGTAGTCCTCCGGGTTGGTCGAGTTCGGATCCAGCCCCATGTAGGCCAGCGCCATCGGGATCACGTCGGTCGGCGAGTCGAGGAACGCGACGCCGCACTCCGCCAGCTTCTCCATGTTCTCCGGCTTGAAGATCAGGTCCAGGGAATCGAGCGGCGCATCGGGCAGCACGCTATTCACCATCTCGGCGTTGTAGGTGACGCCAGTGGAGCCCCACATGAAGGGGACGATGTGCTGGTTGCCCGGATCCCACTTGTCCAGTTGCGCCATGATCTCGGGCCGGATGTGCTCGAAGTTGGGCAGCTTGGACTTGTCCAGCGGCATGAGAATGCCCGCCGGGATCAGCCTTGCCAGGTTGCTGCTCGCATGGCTCACGACGTCGTAGCCGGTGTTGCCGGCCAGCAGTTTCGCGTCCACGGTTTCGACGGAATCGTAGTTGTCGTAGGTGACGTCGATATCGAACTCCTCCTCGAAGTTCGAAATCGTGTCCTCGGCGATGTATTCGCCCCAATTGTAAACCTTCAATTCGCCTTCGGCGGATGCCAGGCCCGCAGTGAGCGCAAGGCTCAGTGCGACGGTCCCTCCGGCGGCTAGTCTGACCAACTGTCTCATGGTGTTCTCCCTGTTCGGTTTCGACGCCTGTTTAAAGCAAGAGATTACATGAATCCCGCGCACTGCATACGCTACAATTTAGCGGCCCGCGGCGGCCCGTCCGGGCCAGGGGGCGTGACACCGGCGCCGCCCGAGGGCGGCGCCCGGCGCCCCGCTTCGCCGTGCCCCGTGGTCCATGGACTCTGCGGATATGCGCCCGGATAAGCACTGGGATTTGCGCTTCGGCACCCCGGTCGTGCCGGCCGAGCGCCACACCCAACTGCCGCCGAGTTGACCGACACCTGTTCCCCTGCATCCCCGCGACCCCGGCCTTCGTCTGCCGGGCCGGTTCCCAGCCAGCTTAGGGCCTCTGGCCCCGCGGCTACTTGATCATGCTCGCCTTTAGCTTGGCAATACCCGACTGGA
>JAWWCG010000143.1:0-7862 GCA_033720555.1 Kiloniellales bacterium
CACAACAATCCGCATTCAGGAACTCTGCCGTTCACTGAATCTGCCGTTCTTGGCTTCGAGCGAGTTAGTCGAGCGTGTTCGCCAAGAAAATCCAAACAAGGCGGCACCGGAATTCCGAGATGCCGGCACCCACACATTACGAGGGCGACAGCGACCGATACGCGTGTTCGCGCCGGTGAGCGACTAGAGAATTTTCCGTTCCCACGGAACCAGCGCGCACCTCCACCCGGCCGCTCCTCGAGTACGATGGCGCGGGTAGGATTCCACGTGATTGGAAAATGCTCTAGGTCGCCAGCCCAAGCCGGACCTGAATGCACCGGGGTCAATCCACAACCTGAACGTCGATCCGCTCTAGCCTTCGCCGGTCGGCGGCCCGTCCGAGTTCTCCGGGGCCCGGGCGACCGCGCGGCGCGCCAGGATGGCCATGCGCTGCACCACCACCAGCGACAGCACGATCGCGCCGGTGAAGACGTAGACGCCGGGGTGCACGGTCACGTCGTCGATCAGCGAGGTGCGGATCGCGACCACCAGGAGCGCGACGACGAAGACGTCGAGCATCGACCAGCGGCCGGCCAGCTCCAGCAGGCCCAGGGCGTGGCGCAGTCGCCGGCTGCCGGCCTCGGCGTGGAACCAGAGATAAAGCGCGAGCGCCAGCTTGACCGCGGGCAGCAGGATCGAGAAGCCGCCGATCACGATGGCGAGAAAGCCTTCGCCCTCGGACCAGAGCTCGCCGACGCCCTGCAGGATCGAGATCTCCCGCGACAGGAACAGCAGGCGCTCGACCGTCATGATCGGCAGCACCCAGCCGGCCACCAAGAGGACGGCGGCGAGGATCGCCCCCCAGCCGAGCCAGCGGTCGGGGCCGTCCGCCAGGGCGGACAAGGAAATCGCGGGCGGCCTCTGCCGCTTGTCGTCGCTCATGGCGGGTCCCGTGTGGCAAATCCCGTGTGGCAAATCCCGGCCGCCCGCGGCCGGCGCTCCGCCAGGCGCCGAGACGGTTTGGGCGCCGGGCGGACCGGGCGACCATCGCGCGGCGGGCGGGGGATCGTCCAGGGCGACGTTCGCCGCGGGCGCGCTCACGCCGGGCGCCGACCCGCCAGTCGGGTCTGAGGACAACACCGGAAATTCTCTTATACAACTGTAGAAATGCAATACAAGCTCTTGAGATATATTGATTAGCGAATCGACAAATGCGCGGCGGCATGGCGCCCTTGAGGCGTCGCGGCGGGGCGGGGCCGGGCGGCCGGCCCGCGCGCCCGTTTCCGTTTGCCCAGCCGCGCCAAACCGGGTAGTACCCTGAGCCGCCCTTGGCTGTCCCGGTCCGGCCGGCAGCTTTCCCGGGCCGTGGCTGCCGGCGAGCGCCGGTGCCCCGGCATGAGACGAGCGAGGCATGACGAACTTGGCCGAACAGGCGCTGCTTCCCGCCGGCTTGCAGGATCTCCTGCCGCCGGACGCCGCCCACGAGGCGGCGACCCTGGAACGGCTGGTCGCCGCCTTCGCCGCGTTCGGCTACGAGCGGGTAAAGCCGCCGCTCATGGAGTTCGAGGACACCCTGCTGTCGGGGGCCGGCACCGCCGTGGCGAAGGAGAGCTTTCGCCTGATGGATCCGGTCAGCCAGCGCATGATGGCGCTCAGGGCCGACATCACCCCGCAGGTCGCCCGCATCGCGGCGACCCGGCTGCAGTCCGAGCCCCGGCCGTTGCGGCTGTGCTACGGCGGCCAGGTGCTGCGGGTGCGCGGCGGCCAGCTTCGCCCGGAGCGCCAGTTCGCCCAGGCCGGCGCCGAGCTGATCGGCGCCCCGCAGGAGACCGGCGACGCCGAGGTGGTGGTGACGGCGGTCGCCGCCTTGCAGGCCGCCGGGGTCGGCGAGCCGACGGTGGACCTGAGCCTGCCGACCCTGGTGCCCGCCGTGAGCGCGGGCCTCGGGGTTGGCGCCGAGGCCGCCGCGGCGCTGCGCCAGGCGCTCGATCGCAAGGACGCCGAGGCGGTTTCCCACCTGTCCGGCGCCGCGGGCGGCCTGTTCGAGGCTTTGTTGCGGGCCGCCGGCCCGGCCGACCAGGCGCTGGCGGCGCTGCAGGCGCTCGCCCTGCCGGACGAGGGGCGGCGCGAGGTCGAGGGCCTCGCCCGGGTGGTCGCCCGTGTGCGCCGGGCTTTGCCCGAGCTGCCGCTCACGGTCGATCCGGTCGAGCACCGCGGCTTCGAGTATCAGACCGGCATCAGCTTCACGCTCTTCGCCCGCAACGTGCGCGGCGAGCTCGGGCGCGGCGGGCGCTATCTGGCCGACGGCTTCGGCGCCAAGCGGGAGGCCTCGACCGGCTTCACGCTCTATATGGACACCGTCCTGCGGGCCCTGCCGGCGCCGGCGCGCCCGGCGCGCCTCTTCCTGCCCGAGGGCTCGGACCCCGAGGCCGGCCGCGCGCTCAGGCAGGAGGGTTGGGCGACGGTCTCGGACCTGGACGCGGCGGCGGATCCCCTGGCCGAGGCGCGCCGGCTCGGCTGCAGCCACGTGCTGGTCGACGGCCGGATCGAAGAAACCTAGCGGGCGGGCGGGGCAAGCGCGATGGCCAACGTGGTGGTGGTCGGCTCTCAATGGGGCGACGAGGGCAAGGGCAAGATCGTCGACTGGCTGTCCGAGCGGGCCGACGTGGTGGTGCGCTTCCAGGGCGGCCACAACGCCGGCCACACGCTGGTGGTCGACGGCGGCGTCTACAAGCTGTCGCTGCTGCCCTCGGGCGTGGTGCGGCCGGGCAAGCTGTCGATCATCGGCAACGGCGTCGTGGTCGATCCTTGGGCGCTGATCGACGAAATCGCGCGCCTCGCGGAGCAGGGGCTCGAGATCACGCCGGACAGCCTGAAGATCGCCGACAACGCCGCCCTCATCCTGCCGCTGCACGGCCAGGTGGACCGCGCCCGGGAGGCCGCGCGCGGCGCCGAGAAGATCGGCACCACGGGACGCGGCATCGGCCCGGCCTACGAGGACAAGGTGGGCCGCCGCGCCATCCGCCTGTGCGATCTGGCCGACGCCGACGGCCTGGCGGCGCGGGTCGACGTCATGCTGCTGCACCACAACGCGATCCTGCGCGGGCTCGGCGAGTCGCCCGTCGCGCGCGACGATCTCATGCGCCAGCTGCTCGACATCGCGCCCAAGGTCCTGCCCTTCGCCGACCGGGTCTGGCACCGCCTGGCCGAGGCGCGGCGCGCCGGACGGCGCATCCTGTTCGAGGGCGCGCAGGGCGCCATGCTCGACGTCGACCACGGCACCTATCCCTTCGTCACCTCCTCCAACACGGTCGCCGGCCAGGCCGCGGTGGGCTCCGGCATGGCCGTGGGCGCGGTCGATTACGTCCTGGGAATCACCAAGGCCTACACGACGCGGGTCGGCAGCGGCCCGTTCCCGAGCGAGCTGAGCGACGAGGTGGGCGACCGGCTGGGCGAACGCGGGCGCGAGTTCGGCGTCGTGACCGGCCGCAAGCGCCGCTGCGGCTGGTTCGACGCGGTCATGGTCCGCCAGGCGATCACGGTGGGCGGCATCGACGGCATCGCCCTGACCAAGCTCGACGTCCTCGACGGCTTCGACACCCTCAAGGTCTGCACGGCCTATCGCATCGACGGCGAGACCTACGACCATCTGCCCGCCCGCGGCGCGCTGCAGGCGCGCGTCGAGCCGGTCTACGAAACGCTGGAGGGGTGGGCCGACAGCACCCAGGGCGCGCGCTCCTGGGCGGACCTGCCGGCCACGGCGGTCAAGTACATCCGGCGGATCGAGGAGCTGATCGGGGCGCCCGTGGCGATGCTGTCCACCAGCCCCGAGCGCAACGACACCATTCTGGTGCGCGACCCCTTCGCCGGCTGATCGCCGCGCCCGACGGCGCGGCGCTCTCGCAGCGGAGGTGGGCGAGGGGCCGACCCCGAGAGGTCAGGTCCTTCAGTCGCTGGCCAGACGCTCTTCGATCGCCGCGTTGCGGATCGCCTTCTGCAGCTTCTCGAAGGCGCGCACCTCGATCTGGCGCACCCGCTCGCGGCTGATGCCGTATTCCTGGCTCAGATCCTCGAGGGTGGTCGGATCCTCCTTGAGGCGCCGCTCCTCCAGGATGTGGCGCTCGCGGTCGTTCAGATTGTCCATCGCGGTGACCAGGAGGGCGCGGCGTTTGCCCAGCTCCTCGTCCTCGGCCAGGATGTCCTCCTGGCTTTCGCTTTCGTCGACCAGCCAGTCCTGCCACTCGCCGTCGCCGTCGATCCTGAGCGGCGCGTTGAGCGAGTGATCGGGCGCCGCCAGGCGGCGGTTCATCTGCACCACGTCGTCTTCCGGCACGCCCAGGGTGTCGGCGATGTGGGTCACCTGCTCCGGCGCCAGATCGCCCTCGTCGATGGCGCGCATCTGGCCCTTGAGCTTGCGCAGGTTGAAGAACAGCTTCTTCTGAGCGGCCGTGGTGCCCATCTTGACCAGCGACCAGGAGTGCAGGATGTACTCCTGGATCGCCGCGCGGATCCACCACATGGCGTAGGTCGCCAGGCGGAAGCCGCGGTCGGGGTCGAAGCGCTTGACCGCCTGCATCATGCCGACGTTGCCTTCGGAGATCAGCTCCGAGACCGGCAGCCCATAGCCCCGGTAGCCCATGGCGATCTTGGCCACCAGGCGCAGATGGCTGGTCACCAGCTTGTGAGCGGCCTCGGAATCCTCATGCTCCTGCCAGCGCTTGGCCAGCATGTATTCCTCGTCCTGCTCCAGCATCGGGAACTTGCGGATCTCCTGGAGGTAGCGGGACAAGTTGCCCTCGGCCCCCACGGCTGGAAGATTGGATGGTGCCATTCGAACCCTCGTCTCGATCCCCGGCGAGGCGGCAACGCGCCGTCCCGCCCGGATCCTTCCACCACGGCCGACTAAGGCCGGAAACGATTACCCCATAACCCTTATACGCTGCGCCGCGGCAATCCGTTGCCTGCAAAGCTGCGCGGCCTGCCGGACAGCGCCCTCGCCGGACGCGATCCCTCGCTTGCGATCCAATACTGGACTGAAACGATCAGGATTGCAAGATGGTCTATAATTCTTCTAAACAAGTTTTCAACCTCATTATTTTCCGGGGTAATTGTGACGAGAATTTGACGCGCTCCCCGGTTGTCGGATGGGTGAAGCCGAGCGCGATGGCGTGCAAAGCCTGGCGGTCGAGATCGCGTAGGAGCGTGGCCAGCGGCGCCGGCAGGCCGGCGAGGCGCCGGGCCGGCGAGCGGCCGTAGAGCGGATCGCCGATCACCGGATGGCCGCGGGCGCTCAGATGGACGCGAATCTGGTGGGTGCGCCCGGTCAGCAGGCGGCATTCGACGAGGCTCGCCAGGCCGCCGCCGAACGCCTGCTCTACGCGGTAGCGGGTCACCGCCGGGCGGCCGCCGCGCGCGAGCACCGCCATTTTCTTTCGGTTGGCGGGGCTGCGGCCGATGTTCCCGGCGATCTCGCCGGCCGCCGGCAGGGGGACGCCCCAGACCAGGGCGGCGTAGGCCCGCTCGATGCTGCGCTCGGCGAACTGGGCGACCAGCGCGCTGTGGGCGGCGGCGGTCTTGGCGACCACCATGAGGCCGCTGGTGTCCTTGTCCAGACGGTGGACGATGCCGGGCCGGCGCACGCCGCCGATCCCCGTGAGCGCCTCGCCGCAGTGGGCGATCAGGGCGTTGACCAGCGTGCGGTCGGGATTGCCCGGCGCCGGGTGGACGACCAAGCCGGCGGGCTTGTCGACGACGATCAGGTCGGCGTCTTCGTGAACGATGTCGAGGGCGATCGCCTGGCCGAGCGGCTTTGCCGGGACGCTGGCGGGCACCTCGATGTCGAAGGCCTCGCCGGCGCGCACGCGATGGGCCGGGGCGGTGACGGCGCCGGCCGCCGAGACCACCTTGCCGCCCTCGATCAGGGCCTTCAGGCGCGAGCGCGAAAGACTCGGCAGGCGGCGGCTCAACAGGCGGTCGAGCCGCTCGCCGGCGTCCGCCGCGCCGGCGGTTACCCGGTGGCGTTCCGGGGCCGCTTCGGTCATGATCCAGCGGGCGTTCCAGACGCCGCCAGGCGCGGCGGCACGGCAGCCGGGGAGGTGCCAAGCGGCATGCAGGCGATCAAGTTCGTGGTCATCACGATGGGGGTTCTCATCGTCGCCGGTCTGGCGCTTCTGTTCTATGGCCTGGCCGAGGGAGTCGGCAAGCTCGGCGGCGGGGCCGCCTCCCTGGGCGAGGTCGCGGTGTCGGTGCCCGCCGGTTGCGTCATCGCCGACAGCCGCGTCGAGGAGCCCTATCTGATGCTCCGCCTCGACGGCCTGGCCGAGCAGGGCTGCCAGCAGGTGGTGCTGGTCGACCTTGAGAGCGGCCGGGTCACCGGCCGCGTCACCGCCGTCGCGGACCGTTGAGCGGGGGGACGCCTTGGACTTCCGCTCCGACAACATTTCCGGCGCCGCCCCCGAGATCGTCGAGGCGGTCGTGCGCGCCAACCGCGGCACCGCCGGCGCCTATGGCGCGGACGAGTGGACGGCGCGGGTCGAGGCCCGGCTGCAGGAGGTCTTCGAGACCGAGTGCCGGGTGGCGCCGATCGTCACCGGCACCGCGGCCAACGCGCTCTCGCTGGCGCTGCTCGCGCCGCCGCTCGGCACCATCTTCTGCCATGCGGAGGCCCACGTTCAGGTGAGCGAGTGCGGCGCGGTCATCGCGGCCACCGGCGGCGCCAAGCTGACGCCGCTCGCCGGCGCCCACGGCAAGCTGGCGCCCGAGACCCTGCGCGAGGCCTTGCGCTACCACCCCGACCCCGGGCTCGGCGTGCCGGCCGCGCTCAGCCTGACCCAGCTCAGCGAGGCCGGCACCCGCTATTCCGTCGCCGAGACCGCCGGGCTGGCGGAGATCGCCCGCCCGGCGGGCATGGGCGTGCACATGGACGGCGCGCGCTTCGCCAACGCCCTGGTCGGCCTCGGCTGCAGCCCGGCGGAGGCGACCTGGAAGGCCGGCGTCGACGTGCTCTCCTTCGGCGCCACCAAGAACGGCGCCTTGACCGCCGACGCCATCGTGGTGTTCCGCCCCGAGCTGGCGGAGACGCTGACCTATCGCCGGCTGCGCGGCGGCCACCTCTTGTCCAAGCTGCGCTTCGTCTCGGCCCAGCTCGAGGCCTACCTCGAGGACGATCTCTGGCTGCGCCTGGCGGCCCGCGCCAACGCCGCGGCCCGGCGCCTCGCCGAGGGGCTGGCCGGCGTGCCGGGCGTCGAGCTGCTGCATCCCGTCGAGGGCAACCAGGTGTTCTGCCGCCTGCCGGCCGGCCTGGAGGCGGCCCTGGGCGCGCGTGGCTTTCTCCTGCATCCCTGGGGCCTGCCCGGCGCCGGCGAGGTGCGCCTGGTGTGCGCCTTCGACCGCACCGAGGCGGAGGTCGACGCCCTGGTGGCGGCGGCGCGGGCGCTCGCCGCGGATCTTCCGCGGGGCGTGAGCGCCGGGGCTTGAGTCCGGCTGCGGGAAGCGCTAGAACACCTCGCCTTGCCGGGCGCTATGCGTCCCCTTCGTCTAGTGGCCTAGGACACCAGCCTCTCACGCTGGAGACAGGGGTTCGACTCCCCTAGGGGACGCCAGAGACCGCGCCGAGCGCCGGCCGGCCGCGTTTCCCTCACTGCTGTCGAGCGACCTATCGCCGCCTCGGTGCCGAAGCATCCGCCGCGCGCCGGCGCGCGTCGTTCCACCTATAGACATCGCCGGGGCCGGTTTGGTTCCGGCCTTTGGCTCCGGGTTCAAACGGCGAGGGTACGGCCCGTGCCGACCCGGGAGAGCCCCTGCCGTCCACGCACTCGCCGCGGCGGGGGCTCTCTCAGCCCCCCGCCGGGCAAGCGAACGCCAGGCAAGCGAACTCTGTGCAA
>JAWWCG010000144.1:0-7755 GCA_033720555.1 Kiloniellales bacterium
CAGGCCGGCATGACGCCGTGCTGCGGCTTGTTCACCTGCGCCATGATATCACCCTTGGTGCCGCCGTAGAGCCAGATCTGGTCGTTCAGGCGCGGCGCGCCCAGGGTGGGATCGCCCTCACCGGCCTCGCCGTGGCAGGCGGCGCAGTTGTCGGCGTAGATCTCGGCCCCGGCCTCGATGGCGGCCTCGATGGCCGCTTGGTCCCCGGCCGCGGTTTCGGCCTGGTTTCCGGCCTGGTTCCCGGCGGCGCCGCTCAGCGAGAGAACGTAGTCCGCCACCGCCGCGATCTCGTCCTTGGCGAGGATCTCGTCGGTGCCGAAGGCCGGCATCTCGGAGACGTGCGCGTCCTCGTGGCCGGAGCGAATGCCGTAGAGCAGGGTGGTTTCGATCTCCTCGAGGCTCCCGCCCCACAGCCAGACGTCGTCGGCCAGCGACGGATAGCCGAGCTGGCCCGCCCCGCCGAGGCCGTGGCAGGGCGCGCAATTGTCGGCGAAGGCCGAGCGGCCGCCGGCCAGCGCGAAGCCCAGCAGCTCCTGATCGCCGGCGATCTCGGCGGTGTCCTGGGCGGCGATGCGCTCGAGATAGGCGGCCTGGCGCGCCTCGGCCGCGGCCAGCTTGTCGTCCAGGGCGACGCGGTTGTTGGTCCCGAGCACGCCGCCGAAATAGCCGGTGATGCCGGGGATCGAGGGATAGAGCACCCAATAGACCAGGGAATAGGCGATGGTGGCGTACATCACGTAGAGCCACCACTTGGGCAAGGGGGTGTTGAGCTCCTTGATTCCGTCCCACTCGTGGCCCGTGGTCTCGGTGCCGGTTACGGAATCCTTCTCGGCCTTGGTCGGCATCGCAGCTAGTCCTCGTCGTCGTCCTTCAGCGGAATCCGTCCGTGCTCTTCCATCTCGCGCTTTCGCTTCGGCCAGTAGACCCAGGCGACGATGCCGACGAACAGGGCTATCAGCCAGACCACCCACAGGCTACGCAGCGATTCGTAGAACGCGTCCATCCCCCGGTCCCGGCTACTGCAAGAGGTCCTCGGTGTCGTAATCGGCGAAGTCCACCATGCGGCCGAGAATCTGGAGATAGGCCACCAGGGCGTCCATCTCGGTCAGGCGCCGGGGATTGCCGTCCAGGTCGCCGACCACCGCCTTGGGATAACGCGCCAGGAGCGCCTCGTGGTCGGCGTCCGGGTTGGCCTGGTCGACCAGATCCTTGCGGGCGGCTGCGATCATCTCGTCGCTATAGGGCACGCCGACCTTGCGGTTGGCCACCAGGTGGTCGGCGATGTCGTCCGGCGTGATGATCTTGTTGGCGAGGAAGGCGTAGGGCGGCATGACGGATTCCGGCACCACCGCCCGCGGGTCCGCCAGGTGGAGCGCCTGCCACTCGTTGGAATACTTGCCGCCGACCCGCGCCAGGTCGGGGCCGGTGCGCTTCGAGCCCCACTGGAAGGGGTGGTCGTACATGCTCTCCGCGGCCAGGCTGTAGGGGCCGTAGCGTTCGATCTCGTCGCGGAACGGGCGCACCATCTGGCTGTGACAGGTGTAGCAGCCCTCGCGCACATAGATGTTGCGCCCGACCAGCTCCAGCGGCGAATAGGGCCGCACGCCGCGCACCTTCTCGATCGTGGTCTCGATCGTGTAGAGGGGGATGATCTCCACCAGGCCGCCGATCGACACCGTGATCAGCACCAGGACCAGCATGAGGATGACGTTGCGTTCGATCTTGTCGTGGGACAGCATCGCGCGCGCCTCCTACTCGGCCGCCTGAACGGCGGTCTTCGGTCCCTCGACCGCCACCTCGCCGCGCGCCGTGCGCCACAGGTTGTAGGTCATGATGAGGGCGCCCGCCAGGAACAACACCCCGCCCAGCATGCGGATCACGTAGTAGATGTGCATCTCCTGCACGGTCTCGACGAAGGAGTACTGCAGGAAACCGAGCGAATCGTAGGTCCGCCACATGACGCCCTGCATGATGCCCGAGACCCACATCGAGGTGATGTAGAGCACGATGCCGAGGGTCGCGATCCAGAAGTGATAGTTGACCAGCTTCTGGGAGTAGAGCCGGGGCTGGCCCCACAGCCGCGGCACCAGGAAGTAGACCGCCCCGAAGGTGACGAAGGCGACCCAGCCGAGGGCGCCGGAATGGACGTGGCCGATCGTCCAGTCGGTATAGTGGCTGAGGGCGTTGACCGTCTTGACCGACATCAGCGGCCCCTCGAAGGTCGACATGCCGTAGAACGCCACGGCGACGACGAGGAAGCGCAGGATCGGATCGGTCCGGAGCTTATCCCAGGCGCCCGAGAGCGTCATGATGCCGTTGATCATGCCGCCCCACGAGGGCATCCACAGCATGACCGAGAAGGTCATGCCGAGGGTCTGGGCCCAGTCGGGCAGGGCGGTGTAGTGCAGATGATGCGGGCCGGCCCAGATGTAGAGGAAGACGAGCGACCAGAAGTGAACGATCGACAGACGGTAGGAATAGATCGGGCGCTCGGCCTGCTTGGGCACGAAGTAGTACATGATGCCGAGGAAGCCGGCGGTCAGGAAGAAGCCGACCGCGTTGTGGCCGTACCACCACTGGGTCATGGCGTCCTGCACGCCGGCGAACAGCGAATAGCTCTTGGCGCCGGTCCAGGACACCGGCACCGCCAGGTTGTTGACGACGTGCAGCATGGCGATGGTCACGATGAACGCCAGGTAGAACCAGTTGGCGACGTAGATGTGCGGCTCGCGCCGCTTCATGATCGTGCCGAGGAAGACCACCAGATAGAACACCCAGACCACGGTCAGCCAGATATCGACGTACCACTCGGGCTCGGCGTACTCGCGGCTCTGGGTGATCCCGAGGACGTAGCCCGACGCCGCCAGGACGATGAAGATCTGGTAGCCCCAGAACAGGAACATCCCGGCCGGAACGCCGCCGAACAGGCGCGCATGGCAGGTGCGCTGCACCACGTAGAGCGAGGTCCCCAGAAGCGCGTTGCCGCCGAAGGCGAAGATCACCGCCGAGGTATGGACCGGGCGCAGGCGCCCGAAGGTGGTCCATTCCAGGTCCAGGTTGAGAATCGGAAAGGCGAGCTGGAGGGCGATCACCACGCCGACCAGGAAGCCGACCAAGCCCCAGAAGACCGTCGCGATGGTGAAAAGCCGGATGGCGCTTTCTTCGTACACCACCTGCGGCCCGCCGCCAGGCCGAGTCTCAGAGACCGACATCTGCGCTGCCCCCCGATCGCTGCCCATTAGGAGTGGCTTCGATAGGGGAAAATACCGCGTTTGGACATTGATCTCGATCAATTCCCGCGGCCGGCCGCTTTGGCAGGATGCGCCCGCCATTTTCGGGGGCCTGTCGCGACGGGGGACCTGTGCGATAGTAGGACGTCAGGCGGCGCCCCCGGCGTGGCGCGGGGCGCCGGGCCCGGGGCGCTGCGGGGCGCCCCGGTGGACAGACGGGAGGCGCTCGGGCGCAACCGGGCGCGTTGGGGCGCGAGTGGGCGCGATCGGGCGCGTGGGCCCGAGCATGAACCCTACGGGAGACGCCATGATGAGCGATGTCGCACCGGCTTCGGGGGTGTCCGTGCCGCGAATCCGCAAGCAGGACCTGGACCGGCCCTGGCAATGGCTCAACGCGGGCTGGACCGACTTCAGACGGGCGGCGCCGATCAGCCTGCTCTACGGCCTGGCCTGCAGCCTGGCCGGCGCGGTCCTGACGGCGATCATCTGGGCCTTCGGCTGGTTCTATCTGGTGTTGCCGATGATGGCCGGCTTCATGTTCATGGGCCCGCTGCTCGCCGTCGGGCTGTACTACGTCAGCCGCGAGCTCTCGGCCGGGCGCAAGCCGCGCCTCGCCGACTCCCTGGTCGCCTGGCGCGGCAACGCCCAGCAGATCGCCTACATGGGCCTCGCCCTCATGCTGTTTCTGCTGGCCTGGATCCGGATCGCCCAGATCATCTTCGCCCTGTTCTTCGCGGAGAACCCGCCCCGCCCGGAGGTGCTGTTCGTCGTCGACGTCTTCCTGTCGGCCGAGAGCATCCCCTTCCTCTTCGTCGGGACCCTGGTGGGCGGCGTGCTCGCGGCGATCGCCTTCGCGATCAGCGCCATCTCGTTGCCGCTGCTGGTCGACAAGCCCGAGAACGTGCTGACCGCGATCGCCACCAGCGTCGCCGCGGTGCGCGAGAACTTCTGGGTCATGGCGCTGTGGGCCTGGCTCATCGTGCTGTTCATCGCGGCCGGGGTGGTCACCTTCTACGTCGGCTTGATCGTGACCATGCCGCTGATCGGCCACGCCACCTGGCACGCCTACCAGGACCTGGTGGCGTGGGACGAAGACTAGCCGCCTCGGGCCGCGCCTTCGTCCGCTTGCGTGTCGGCCAAGAGGCGATAGGCGGTGACCACCGCCTCCTTGCCCGGCAGGGTGTGTGTGCCCAGGAGGTCCGTGGCGAAGGCGGGCCCCAGCCGCTCGGCGGTTTCCTCGCTCAAGAGCGTGAAGCTGTCGAGATCCGGGGCGGCGAGCTCGCGGCATAGCTCCTCCAGCCGTTCCGCCGTGTTGACCGTGTCGCCGATGACCGTGTAGTTGACGCGGCTCGGGGCGCCGATGTTCCCCACCAGCGCGAGGCCGCTGTGGACTCCCATGCGAACCCGCACGGGCGCGCGGCCGCGCCGGCGCCGGACGAGGTTGTATTCGGCGAGTCGCCCGGCGATGCGGTTGGCCGCGTTGCAGGCCCGTTCGGCGTGGTCGGGCTGCAGCTCCGGCGCTCCCCAGAACGCCATCACGGCGTCGCCGATGTACTTGTCCACGGTGCCGCCCTCGGCCTCGACGCAGTCGGCGATCAGGGCGAAATGCTCGTTCAGCAAGTCGGCGACGTCGCGCGCCGGCAACTGCTCCGACAGGGCCGTGAAGCCGACGATGTCGGTGAACAGGATGGTGACCACGCGCTCCTCGGATTCGATCGACGCGCGCTCGCTGAGATTCATCAGTCGCAGGACCAGGGAGCGCGGCACGTAGGTCTCGAAGGACTTGAGGGCCTGCAGCATGGCGTTGAACGCCAGGGCGGCCTCGTTGAGCTCGCGGAACATGCCGGTGCGCAGGCTCGGCGCGCCGTCGATGTCCAGGTGCCGGATGAACTTGGCGCCGTGGGCGAGGCGCCGGATCGACCGGCTGAGCCCGGTGCCGAGAAGCACCGCGATCACCAGGGCGATCGCCAGGATGCCGATGCCGAGCTTCGGAATGAGCGACAGGCGGCCGATCGGCTGGGCGACGTCCTCCAGGTGCAGATAGGTGCCGACGATCCACGGCTGAACCCCGTAATCGAACAGATACTGATAGAGAAAGACGTAGGTGCGGCCGAGATAGTGAACGGCGCGCGCCTCGACCTCGCCGGCCAGCATGGCTTCCAGCGTCTCGTCTCGCTCCTGCGACCAGATCTCGCTCAGCACCGGGTCGCCGAAGCGCGTCAGGTGGGGCAGGGGATAGAAGTCGGTGAGTCCCGGGAAGCCGCCTTGCAGCAAGGGATGCGCCAGCACGTATTCCCGGTCGTAAAGGATGAAGGGGCTGTAGGTGTAGTCCTGCCGGAAATCCAGCAGGAACTCCGAGAGTTGATCGACCGAGACGCCGGCGACCAGGAAACCCAGGAACTCGCCGTCGTGGCGGACCGGCTTCCGGATGTTGATGAAGGTCCGTCCGCTTTCCTCGGCGACGAAGAGTTCGCCCCAGGACGCGTCCGACAGCAGGCTCTGTTCCTGCATGGTCCGCTCGACCGCCGGATCGTCGCTCCAGTCGGTCGTGCCGTAGGCGATGGCGTCGCCGTCGCGGGTCACGCGGTCGACCAAAAAGTCCTTGTGCACGAAGGCGATGACCGAGACCTGAGGGACGCCGGACAGCGAGGTGAGCAGGGTATGGCCGAGGTCGCTGCGCTCGAGCGCGTCGACTTTTCCCTGGGCGATCAAGACGGCGATGAACTCGAGCTCCGACCTCACCGGGTCGAGATAGTCCTGAACCCGGGTGATCATGTAGCTCGAGATGAGCTGGGCCTTGTCTTGAACGAGCTCCACCGTGTTGCGGAAGGCCACCCGATAGCTGGCGAAGGACAGAACCGCGACGGCCAAGATCACCAGGACGGCGAAACTGACGATCAAAACGCCGGTGATCGGAAAGCCTCGCGCGCCGTTTGGGTCCGTTTTCACAGAAGCGCCCCCGCCTTGAAGCCTCAGGCCCTGTAGCGGTGCGGCCCATCGCCGACAATGAGGTGGATCAAGGCCCGCGAGGCCGGCCCGAACGGCGTCGCGGCGCCGGCACGCCTCAGGCGACGGCCAGGGGAAGTAATAGCGAAAATAATAACTAAATATCTATGGAATTTTATATTTATTTATTTTGATTTTTACATGACATATCTTCGGCATTATTTCAAATTTAATCAGAAATTAAGACCTGTGCCGCAAGATGGCCCGATCAGTCACGCTTTGTGGATTCATTCATCTGCCCCTTGGAGTAAGACACATGATCGACATCTTTTTTCGCTTTATCGAAGACGAGGATGGCGCGACCGCCATCGAATACGGCCTGATCGCGGCCCTGGTCTCCGTCGCCGCCATCGGCGCGCTGACCGCCATGGGCGAGAACCTCACCACCATGTTCGAATCGGTCTCGAGCGCCTTGTCCAGCGCGCAGAACGGTTAGCAACCGCGCGAGCCGTTTCCCGTCGAAGGGACGGCACCGGGGGCCGGCGGCCCGCGAGCCCGATCGCGGGCCGCCCCTGCTCCCCTCGGCGAACGGCGCGGGCCCGGCGGCGGCACGCCCGGGTCATGCCCCGGAGGAAGCCCGGAGGAAGCCCGGAGGAAGCCCGGAGGAAGTCCGGAAGAAGCCGCAGATAGCCCGGGGATGGGGCCGGGCTTCGGCCGGCGACGCGGCTGCGACAAACCTGCGTCGCGACGCCGCCGGCGGCTGCGGACCAAGTTTGGGGGGAAGACGAAGCCTTGGCTCAGAACAGACATCACGCTCTCGACCGTCTCTTCGCCTATTGGGAAGAGACGCGCGGCGGGCGCGCCGTGCCCGCGCTCGCGGACATCGACCCGACGGACATCCCCTGGGCGCTCGGCCAGATCTGGCTGTGCGACCGCCTCGAGCCCGGCAACCGATTCCGCTATCGGCTCGCCGGCGAGACGGTCAACGCCTATTGGGGCTTCAGCATCGCCGGCAAGTCTCTCGACGAGATCGTGCCGCCCGAGCGGCTCGCGACCGTCACCGAGAAGTTCCGCATGGCGTGCGAACTGCCGGCGGTGGTGCATGATCGCGTGAGCCTGTCGCTCAGCGAGGAGATCGTCCGCCACGGCGAACGCCTGATCCTTCCCTTGTCCCAGGACGGCGCGCGCGTCGACGTCCTGCTCGGCGCGGAACGCGCGAACTGGGATCGGGCGCTGGAGTTCGATCCCTACGTGTCCTGCTCGGAAACCACCACCGTCACTAGAGCAGTCCCCGACCAGATTGAACCACGCTGACGGTGCGATTTTGACCGGACGTTAGGAGCGAGGACGATGGACATGCCGACGCATATTCGAGGACGAGCGACGGGACGTCCGGCCAAAAGCGCCCGTCCCCGAGGGTTTGGCCTGGGCTGGCGCTCCGCGTCGTTGCGGGGCTCGCCCGATGTCCCCGCATCGCGCTTCGCCCCGCGCCTAGCGGCCCATCCAGCCCAGACCCAACAGCGCTGATTCAATCTGGTCGGGGACTGCTCTAGCTTGTGAGCCGGCCTAGCGGATGCCG
>JAWWCG010000145.1:0-7739 GCA_033720555.1 Kiloniellales bacterium
GCTCATCAGCTTCCTGGTCGGGCCCCACATCATCCGCTGGCTGAAGCGCAAGCAGCGGGAGGGTCAGCCGATCCGCAGCGACGGGCCGGAATCCCATATCGTGACCAAGGCCGGCACGCCGACCATGGGCGGTTTCCTCATTCTGCTGGCGCTCAGCGTCTCGACTCTGCTGTGGGCCGACCTCACCAACAGTTTCGTCTGGGCGATCCTCTATATCACCATCGGCTTCGGCACGATCGGCTTCGCCGACGACATCCTCAAGCTGACCCGGCGCAGCTCGAAGGGCCTGCCGAGCCGCTTCAAGCTGCTGGCGCAGTTCGTGATCGGCATGATCGCGGTGATCTGGCTGGTCAAGTTGAGCCCGCCGGACATCCAGACCCACGTGGCGATCCCGTTCCTGAAGAACGTCCTGATCGACCTCGGCTGGGTGGGCTTCGTGGCCTTCGCCGTGCTGGTCCTGGTCGGCTCGTCCAATGCCGTCAACCTGACCGACGGCCTGGACGGCCTCGCCATCGTGCCGGTGATGTTCGCCGCCGGCTGTTTCGCGCTGATCGCCTACCTGGTGGGCAATTCGGTCTACGCCGACTACCTGCAGATCCACTACGTCGCCGGCACCGGCGAGCTGGCGGTCTTCTGCGGCGCGCTGATCGGCGCCAGCCTCGGCTTCCTGTGGTTCAACGCGCCGCCGGCCATGGTGTTCATGGGCGACACCGGCTCGCTGTCCTGCGGCGGCGCGCTCGGCGGCATCTCGATCATCACCAAGCACGAGCTGGTGCTCGCCATCATCGGCGGCCTGTTCGTGCTGGAGGCGGTCTCCGTCATCGTCCAGGTCGCCTCGTTCAAGCTGACCGGCCGGCGGGTCTTCCGCATGGCGCCGCTGCACCACCACTTCGAGAAGAAGGGCTGGGCCGAGCCGACCATCGTGATCCGCTTCTGGATCATCGCCTCGGTGCTCGCCCTGGCCGGCCTCTCCACCCTGAAGCTGCGGTGAGGGGGCGTCGGTGATCGATCTCTACTACTTCTCCGGCCTGCCCGTCGCCGTCCTCGGCCTCGGCCGCTCCGGGCTTGCGGCGGCCCGGGCGCTGCACAAGAGCGGCGCCGAGGTCTGGGCCTGGGACGACAGCGAAGACCGCCGCCAGGCGGCCGCCGAGCAGGGGATCCCCCTGGTCGACCTGCTGCATTGCAACTGGCAGGAGCTGACCAGCCTGGTGCTCTCGCCGGGCATTCCCCATCGCTATCCCGAGCCCCACCCGGTGGCGGCGCTGGCCCGCCAGCACAACTGCGAGATCATCGGCGACATCGAGCTGCTGGGGCGCGCCATGCGCAACGCCAGCTACATCGGCGTGACCGGCACCAACGGCAAGTCCACGACCACCGCCCTGATCGGCCACGTGCTGCAGTCGGCCGGCCGCGAAACCCAAGTCGGCGGCAACCTCGGCACCCCCGCCCTGCTGCTCGAGCCGCTCGAGCAGGGCGGCTTCTACGTGCTCGAGATGTCGAGCTATCAGCTCGAGCTGACGCTCTCCATCACCTTCGACGTGGCGGTGCTGCTGAACATCTCCCGCGACCATCTGGAACGCCACGGCGGCCTCGAGGGCTACATCGACGCCAAGCGCATGATCTTCCACCGCCAGACCGCGCCGCGCACCGCCGTGGTCGGCGTCGACGACGAGATCTGCCAGCGCCTGTTCCGGGACCTCGGCGCCGCCGGCGACCAGATCGTCGTGCCGATCTCCGGCCAGGGCCGCGTGGCCGGCGGCGTCTTCGCCCGCGACGGGATGCTCTACGACGACACCGGCGGCCGCGAGGATCCGGTGATCGACTTGCGCGAGCTGGCGAGCCTGCCCGGCAGCCACAACTGGCAGAACGCGGCGGCCGCCTACGCCGCCAGCAAGGCGGCCGGGGTCGATCCGCCGGTGATCGCCGCCTGCCTGCGCAGCTATCCCGGCCTGCGGCACCGCCAGGAGCTGCTCGCCATGATCGACGGCGTCGCCTACGTCAACGATTCCAAGGCGACCAACGCCGACGCCGCGGCCAAGGCGCTCGCCTGCTACGACCCGATCTACTGGATCGCCGGCGGCCGCGCCAAGGCCGGCGACCTGGCGGCCCTGGACGCCTGCCTGCCGCGCATCGCCCATGCCTTCCTGATCGGCGAAGCCGAGGCGGCCTTCGCCGCGGCGCTGGAGGGCAAGGTGGCGCTGAGCCGCTGCGGCGATCTCGCCACCGCCCTGGCCGAGGCGCGCCGCCAGGCGCTCGCCGACGGCCGGCCCGGCGCCGTCGTGCTGCTGTCGCCCGCCGCCGCCTCGTTCGATCAGTTCGCCGACTTCGAGGCCCGCGGCGAGGCCTTCCGCGACCTGGTCGCGGCCCTGCCCGGAGAGCGCGACGACGACGCCCTGCCCGGCGTGCCGAGGCCGGGAGGCCGCCTGCAATGATCGGCATCGGGCGCAACGATACCAGCCTGCTCGGCCTGTGGTGGTGGACCGTCGACCGCTGGACCCTGGCGGCGGTCGCGACCTTGATCGGCTTCGGCGTGATCCTGATCCTGGCGGCCTCGCCGGCGGCCGGCCATCGCATCGGGCTCGACAGCTTCTACCTGGCCCAGCGCCACCTCGCGTTGCTGCCCCTGGCGCTGGCGCTCATGTTCGCCGTCTCCCTGCTCACCCCGCGCTGGGTCAAGCGAATCGCGGTGATCGGCTACCTCGGCGCGGTCCTGCTCTGCGCCCTCACCCTGCTGGTCGGCCCCGAGATCAAGGGCGCGACCCGCTGGATCTCGATCGCCGGCTTCTCCTTGCAGCCCTCGGAGTTCCTCAAGCCGACCTTCGCCGTGGTCTGCGCCTGGATGTTTGCCCACTCGGCGAAGGACCCCCAGTTCCCGGGTACCTGGATCACCATCGGCCTCGGCTTGCTGTCGGTCTCCCTGCTCATGCTGCAGCCGGACGTCGGCCAGGCCTTCGTGCTGACGGCGGTGTGGAGCGTGCAGCTTTTCCTTGCCGGGCTGCCCATGCTGTGGGTGGGCCTGATCGCGGTCACCGCGGCGACGGCCCTCATCGGCGCCTATTTCGTCCTGCCCCACGTCGCCCAGCGCATCGACAGCTTCCTCGACCCCAGCGCCGGCGACCGCTATCAGATCCAGCGCTCCATGGAGGCCTTCACGAACGGCGGCCTGTTCGGCCGCGGGCCGGGCGAGGGCACCGTCAAGGCGCTGCTGCCCGACGCCCATTCCGACTTCATATTCGCCGTCGCCGGCGAGGAGCTGGGTCTGTTCGCCTGCCTGTTCATCGTCCTCCTGTTCGCCGTGGTGGTGCTGCGGGGCTTCAGCCGCGCGTTCCACGACAACAGCCTGTTCGTGCTGCTGGCGACCGCCGGCCTGCTCACCCAGTTCGGCCTGCAGGCGCTCATCAACATGGCATCGAGCCTGCACCTCATGCCGACCAAGGGCATGACCCTGCCGTTCATCAGCTACGGCGGCTCGTCGCTGCTGGCCCTCGCGCTGGCGCTGGGCATGGTGCTGGCGCTCACCCGCCGCCGGGTCGGCCCGGGAGGCGAGCCATGACCGCGGCCGGCGTGCAGAAGGCGGTTCTCGCCGCCGGCGGCACCGGCGGCCATATGTTCCCGGCCGAGGCGCTGGCCCGCGAGCTGCGCGCGCGCGGCGTCGCCGTGGCGCTGGTGACCGACCGCCGCGGCGCCGGCTTCGGCGGCGACCTGGGCGACGTGGAGACCCACCGCATCAGCGCCGGCGGCATCGCCGGCGGCAGCGCCACCAAACGCCTCGGCGGCCTGCTGCGGCTCGGCCTCGGCTTCTTCCAGGCCTATCCCCTGGTCCGCCGCCTCGCCCCGGACGCCGTGGTCGGCTTCGGCGCCTACGCGGCCGCGCCGACGGTGCTGGCCGCGAGCCTGCTCGGGCGCCGCGTCATCCTGCACGAGCAGAACGCCGTCGTCGGCCGCGCCAACCGGGCGCTGACCGGCCGGGCGGACCTGATCGCCACCGGCTTCGCCCGGGTCGAGGGCCTGTCGGCCGCCGGCCTGGCGAAGACCCGCATGACCGGCAATCCGGTCCGCCCCGACATCCAGGCGGTCGGCCGCCAGGCCTACCGGGCGCCGGCGGCAGGCGAGGCGGCGCATGTCCTGGTGGTCGGCGGCAGCCAGGGCGCCAAGGTCTTCAACGACGCCGTGCCGGCCGCGGTCGCGCAGTTGCCGCCGGCGCTGCGGACCCGCCTGCGGATCGCCCAGCAGGTGCCCGGCGGCCAAATCGAGGCAGTCCAGGCGGCCTACCGGGAGTGCGGCGTCGACGCCGAGCTGGCGGGCTTCTTCGACGACATGCCGCGGCGCCTGGCCTGGGCCCACCTGGTGATCGGCCGCGCCGGCGCCTCGACCGTGGCCGAGCTGGCGAGCGCCCGGCGCCCGGCGATCCTGGTGCCCTTCCCCCACGCCACCGACGACCACCAGAGCGCCAACGCGCGGGCCCTGGCCGAGGCCGACGGCGGCTGGCTGATCGCCCAGTCCGAACTCAGCCCCGCCGCCCTCGCCGAGCGGATCGAGACCCTGTTCGCCCACCCGGCCCGGCTGGAGACCGCCGCGGCCCACGCCGGCGCGCTGGCGCCCGGCGACGCCGCCGGCCGGCTCGCCGACCTGGTGTGCGGCCAGGCCAACGACGACGGCAACCACGACCACAAGGACGCCGGCAAGGACGCCGGCGACAACGGGGCCGCGCCGCACGACCCCAAGGAGGCCGCGGCATGATGACGCTGCCGTTCGATATCGGGACGCTGCACTTCATCGGCATCGGCGGCATCGGCATGTCCGGGATCGCCGAGATCCTGCACAACCTGGGATACCGGGTGCAGGGCAGCGACGCCGCGGAGAACGCCAACGTCCAGCGGCTGCGCGCCATGGGCATCCAGGTCGAGATCGGCCAGCGGCCGGAAAACCTGGGCGAGGCCGGGGTCGCGGTGATCTCCTCGGCCATCAAGGCGACCAACCCGGAGCTGGCGGCGGCGCGCCGGCGCTTCATCCCGGTGGTGCGCCGGGCCGAGATGCTGGGCGAGCTGATGCGCCTCAAGTGGTCGGTGGCGGTCGGCGGTACCCACGGCAAGACCACCACCACCTCGCTGATCGCCGCGGTTTTGGAAGCCGCCGACTACGACCCGACGGTGATCAACGGCGGCATCATCAACGCCTACGGCACCAACGCCCGCCTCGGCGACGGCGACTGGATGGTGGTCGAGGCGGACGAAAGCGACGGCACCTTCGTCAAGCTGCCGGCCACCGTCGCCGTGGTGACCAACATCGATCCCGAGCACATGGAGTTCTACGGCTCCGAGGAGGCGCTGCACGACGCCTTCGAGGCCTTCGTCGAGAACATCCCCTTCTACGGCTTCGCCGTCCTGTGCCTCGACCACCCCGCGGTCCAGGGCCTGATCGGGCGGATCGAGGACCGCCGCATCGTCACCTACGGCTTCAGCCCCCAGGCCGACGTGCGGGCGGTCGACGTCTCGATCTCGCCGGCTGGCGCGCGCTTCGACGTCGAGATCACCGGCCGGCGCGGCGCGCCGGATCACAGGATCGAAGGCCTCACGCTGCCCATGGTCGGGCGGCACAACGTGCAGAACGCCGTCGCCGCGGTCGCCATCGCCACCCAGATGGGCATCGACGACGAGGTGCTGAAGGCCGGGCTCGCCCAGTTCAGCGGCGTCAAGCGGCGCTTCACCAAGACCGGCGAGGCCGGCGGCGTCACCGTCATCGACGACTACGCCCACCATCCGGTGGAAATCGCCGCCGTGCTGCAGGCCGCCCGCCAGGCGGTCGACGGCAAGGTGATCGCGGTGGTCCAGCCGCACCGCTACAGCCGGCTGTCCGACCTGTTCGACGGCTTCTGCACCTGCTTCAACGACGCCGACCACGTGGTGGTGGCCGATGTCTACGCCGCCGGCGAAACCCCGATCGCCGGCGCCGACCGGGACTCGCTGGTCGATGGGCTGCGCTCGCGCGGCCACCGCCACGTCACCGCGCTCGCCGATCCTTCGGAGCTCGCCGGCGTCATCGCCGGTCTGGCCGACTCGGGCGACCTTGTGGTCTGTCTCGGTGCCGGCAGTATCACCGCGTGGGCGAACGCGCTGCCCGGCGAGCTCGAGACCGTCCTCGCCGCTCGGGGCAAGGCACGGTCGGGGGTGTCGACATGATGGCCGCCCAGAAAATCTCCGCCGCGCCACTGATCGAGCGGCTGCCCGCGGTGCGCGGCCGCCTAGAAGCGGACGCGCCGCTCAGCGCGGTCACCTGGTTCGGCGTCGGCGGGCCCGCCGAGGTCCTGTTCCGCCCGGCCGACCGGGACGATCTGCTCGCCTTCCTGCGGGCCAAGCCGGCCGAGGTGCCGGTCACGGTCATCGGCGTCGGCTCCAACCTGCTGGTGCGCGACGGCGGCGTGCCGGGCGTGGTGATCCGCTTCGGCCGCGCCCTCGCCGAGATCGCAGTCTCCCCGGACGCCGGCGGCACGGAGCTGGTGTGCGGCGCCGGCGCGCTCGACGTCAACGTGGCCAAGGCGGCGGCCAAGGCCGGGATCGGCGGGCTCGAGTTCCTGCGCGGCGTGCCCGGCACCATCGGCGGGGCCCTGCGCATGAACGCCGGCGCCTACGGGCGGGAGCTGAAGGACGTGCTGGTCTGGGCGGAGGCGGTGGATTCCCGGGGCGAGGTTCGCCGCCTGGCGCCGGCCGACATGGGCTTCGCCTATCGCCGCTCCACCGTGCCCGAGGATTGGATCTTCCTCGCCGCCCGCCTCGCCGGCCGGGCCGACGACCCGGCCGCCGTGCGCGCGCGCATGCAGGAGATCCAGGAGGCCCGCCTCGGCAGTCAGCCGATCGGCACGCGCACCGGCGGCTCCACCTTCAAGAACCCGCCGCCGGAGACCAGCGGCGGCCGCAAGGCCTGGCAGCTCATCGACGCCGCCGGCTGCCGCGGCCTCGCGATGGGCGGGGCCCAGGTCTCCGAGATGCACTGCAACTTCCTGATCAACCGGGGCGGCGCCAGCGCCGCCGACCTCGAGGGGCTCGGCGAGGAGGTGCGCCGCCGGGTCGCCGCCGAGACCGGCGTGTCGCTGGCGTGGGAGATCCGCCGCATCGGCATCGCCGGGGCGGCGCGGACCGCCGCCGGGGAAGGTGAGACATGAGCAAGCGCGTCGCGGTTCTGATGGGCGGCTCCTCGGCCGAGCGGGAGGTCTCGCTGGTCACCGGGAAGGCCTGCGCCGAAGGCCTGCGCGAGGCCGGCTACCAAGTCGCCGAGGTCGATGTCGGCCGCGACGTGGCGGCGCTGGTCGAGGCGCTCTCGCCGGCGCCGGACGTCGTCTTCAACGCGCTTCACGGCCGCTGGGGCGAGGACGGCTGCATCCAGGGCATCCTCGAGCTGCTCGGCATTCCCTACACCCATTCGGGCCTGCTGGCCTCCGCCCTGGCGATGGACAAGCCGGTCGCCAAGCGGCTGTTCGAGGCCGCCGGCCTGACCTGCCCGGAGGGCGTCGTCGTCGACGCGGAAGATTTGGCGGCGGTCGACGTCATGCCGCGGCCCTTCGTCGTCAAGCCGGTCAACGAAGGCTCGAGCGTCGGCGTGCGCATCGTCAAGAACGGCACCAATCTGCCGCCGGTCGATCTCTCGCAATGGCCGCCGGGCACCAAGCTGCTGGTCGAGAAGTTCATCGCCGGGCGCGAGCTGACCGTCGCGGTCATGGGCGACCGCCCCCTGGCGGTGACCGA
>JAWWCG010000146.1:0-7738 GCA_033720555.1 Kiloniellales bacterium
CCGGTCCAAGCCGTGACGCAGCCGCACCCCGCGCCGGTCGGCCTTGATGCGCGGGCCGGCTTTTCCTATAAAGAGAGGAACTGAAGCGGAAGCGCTTATCAGGGTGGTGCCGTGCGAAGGCACGCCACGAAAAGACGGCGCTGGGAGCGACGGGTCGCTCGCCGGTCGTCCGATCCAAGAAAACTCGATGATGGGAGATGAGCACCATGGCCTGGACGACACCGAAGTTCGAAGAAGTCTGTTGCGGCATGGAAATCAACATGTACTTCGCCGCGACCTACTGATCTCCTTGCGAACGAAGTTTGGCCCGAAGGCATTTGGACCCGAAGGCATTCGGGCCTAGGCAAAAAGCACGCCTGAACGCAGTGTGACTGGTGACACGGCGGGCGCCCCGGGGATTGCGGGGCGCTCGTGGTTGTGCCGTTCCCCCGATCCCGTGCCGCGGCGGCCGCGCCATCAGAGACGCGGCGGCGCCTCGAGCGCGGCTTTGGCGTCCTCGTTCATCTGCCGCCCAAACTCCGAAAGACTGAAGTCTTCATTCAGGCGCCGAAGGCGGACAGCCGAGGTCGCCCGGCGTGATCTGTGTGACCGCGATGGTCGTGCCCTGCATGCAGAACGAGACGTCCGCCACCGCGCCGCAGACGCAGACCTCGTCTCCGACCTCGAACGCGCCGGACTCTCCGGCCAAGGTATAGAGTTCGCCCTCGGCCCGGAGTGCCGGGCATTCGATGCCTTCGTCCGTCACCTTCCCTCGGATGCAGATGAGTTCGCTTTCCGGCGCTTGTTCCGCACCGGCAATCGAGGTCGGGGCACCGATTGGCTCCTGGCGCGCCGACCACGCCACGTCTGCCGTGGTCGGCGCGGCAAGGACCGTAATGAGGACTCCGATCAGATAAGGTGACGGCCCGGCCTGTGACGTCAACCTCCTAGGACCCTGGCGACGAGCAGGTTTCGCCCGACAAAAACGCGATCGTATCCGGGTTACCGTCTGGATCGCCTGACACCGCGCCGCAGGACCCAAGCTTTCCTTTCAGGCTCAGCAGCCCCGCCACGTGGGGCGCCGCCATCGAGGTGCCGGATTTGGTATCGGTACCGCCGCCGCGCTTCAGCGAAAGGATCCCAACGCCCGGGGCCGCAACATCGACCGGCGGATTGCCATAGTTCGAAAAAACGGCGAAGCCGTCGTCGGAATCGGTCGCCGAGACCGTGTAAACGTTGGTGTGGTCCACGCGTGCGGGAGAACTGTTATTGGCATCCGTGCCTTCGTTGCCCGCTGCCAGACTGAAAAGTATTCCTTTGTCCGCGGCTTCGATGACCGCGTCGTCGATCAACTGATCGACCGGACCGCCTAGGCTCATGTTGGCTACGTCACCGTCCGAGCCCTTTGCTGCAACATAGTCGATCCCGCAAACCACCTCCGCAGTGGTCCCGTAACCGCGCCGATCAAGCACACGAACCGAAACCACAGTGGCCCCTGCCGCCACGCCGACCACGTCGCTGCCGTTGGACCTAGCCGCCGCGGTGCCGGCCACGTGAGTGCCGTGGCCATGCTCGTCATCGAACGTATCCTTGCCCCGGAAACCGATCGCCGCGACGCAGTTTTTGCTTCGCCCGGTGTCGACGATCAGGTCGGAATGATCGACATCGACGCCCGTATCCAGCACCCAGATGGTTCGGCAGGACTTGCCGTTTTCGCAATCCTGAATCTCGGTCTCGTCGGAGGCGTTCCTCGGCAGCACCTTGGCAATGCCCCAAGGAATGGTGTCTCCGCCGCTCGTGGCCGGTTCCTCTCCGCCACCGCTGCTGCCTGGCGTACCCGGCGGCTTGCCCTTGGTGATGGTGAAGATGTTGCTGCGATGGATGCCGACGATCTCGGGAAACTCTTCCTGGATCTCGACGAGATCCGCGTCGGACACGCGCGCGGAAAAGCCCCGCATGACCGCCGTGTAGACATGCTCGGGACGCCCGCCGCCGATCCCCGCCGCCTCGCGCGCTATGCGTTGCACCTCGGCCGGCGAGGTGTCTGACTCGAGCTGGAAGATGTAGGTCTGTCGGGCCAGATTAACCAGGTCGAGACCTGGTCGAGGTCGCTCCGGCATAGTCTGCGCGCTCGCCGGGACGAAAAATGTAATGAATAAGATGAAAGCACTAATTATGCTCCAAAAAGAACGCACCATTACGTAGCCCCCTTTTAAATCAATAATACGTCAACTCACGGAATATTATTCAGTATAGCACCTACGAACCCGTTCCCGGAACAATCCGTCAGTTGTTTTTCTGTCTAGGGGGCCGTCAACTCTTGCATAGCCTTCCGACACCTTGCCTTCCGCCCGCCATGATGGAACCGGTGTCGCGCTTCGCCGGCGCCACCGCCGATCGCGGCGACCTCTCCCATAGCCGCCGCCTGGCCACGGCCCGATGCAAGGCTCGCGCGCGCCCGCGCGGGCCTTGCGTTTCAGACAGTTACGCGCAGCTCGGCAAATGCTCAGCCGCGCCGGTAAAACGTCGCGGCATTTATGGTTGAAGAGCGAGGACGACGAGGCGTACCTTGGCCAATCGGCGCCCGCGCGGCGAGCCCCGTGGCGAGCCTCGTGGCGAGCGCCTGTCGTCCCTTCTGGAATCGATTCGACCGATTTGCCCAGATAGGATTTGCCCCGATAGGGTTTGCCCCGCTAGGCAGTGCGCCACCTTCGGCGGCGACCCGCCCATCGCCCGATGCGAGGCAGACCCGATGACAGGGATAAAGGGAAAGCGCCGAACGCCGGGCGACCGAAACCGACGGTCCTAGACCGAGCCGCTGGAACGCTCGGAGGCGCTTTCGAGTTTGGCGAGCGCCATGCGCCTGGGCTCCGACGCTCGGCGGCGCGTTCACGCCACGCCCATGACGTGACCAGTGACGTGACCAGTGACGCGATCGGTCACGCGAGCGGCGATGCCAGGCGGGACACGATCAGGGACGCGATCAGGGACGCGAGCGCGGCCCGCCGGCGACCGCCGGCAACACTCCGGCGCCATGAGCCGGCGCCGACAATCAGAACCACCGAGGGAGACCCGCTATGATAGCCCTGAAAGTCAACGGGATCAGCCGCCAATTCAACGGCGACGCCGAGATGCCTTTGCTTTGGTTCCTTCGCGACGAACTCGGCCTGACCGGCAGCAAGTTCGGCTGCGGCGCCGGCCTCTGCGGCGCTTGCACCGTCCACGTCGACGGCGAGGCGGTGCGCGGCTGCATCACCCCCGTCCAAGACGCCGAGGGCAAGGAGGTCGTCACCATCGAAGGCCTCGATCCGGACGGCGCCCATCCGGTCCAGCGGGCCTGGCGCGCCATCAACGTGCCGCAGTGCGGCTACTGCCAATCCGGTCAGATCATGCAAGCGGCGGCCCTGCTCAACCGGACTCCCGATCCCTCGGATCAAGAGATCGTCGACAGCATGGACGGCAACATCTGCCGATGCGGCACCTACCAACGGATTTTCGCCGCGGTCCGCAGCGCCGCGCGGGAGACGTGACCATCCCCGCGATCCTCAACGTCAGCCGACGCGACGTGCTCAAGGGCGCCGGCACCTCGAGCGTTCTGGTGCTGGGCGCGCACATCGCCGCCTTCTCCTTGGCGCCGCCCGCCAGGGCCGCCGCCACCTCGGCGCGGCCCAATCTGTTCGTCGAGATCGACAGCGACGGCACGGTCACCCTGACGTGCAGCCGCTCCGAGATGGGCCAGGGCGTGCGCACCGGCATGCCGATGATCCTCGCCGAAGAGCTCGAGGCCGACTGGCGGCGGGTCAGGATCTGGCAGGCGCCGGGCGACGACACCAAGTTCGATCCCGCCGGCCGCGACGGTCAGAACACCGACGGCTCGCGCAGCACCCGCCACAGCTTCCAGGTCATGCGCGAGCTGGGCGCCTCGGGACGCTATGTCCTGGAGCAGGCGGCCGCGCGCAAGTGGGGCGCCGACCCGAGCGAGGTCTACGCCAAGGATCACCGGATCTACCACAGCCGCACCGGCGCCTCCTTCGACTTCGGCGAGGTGGTCGACGTGGCGGCCGAGATCACCCTGCCGTCGGGCGAGGCCGCGCCGCGGCCCAAGCTCAAGCACCAGTCGGAATGGAAGTACATCGGCAAGGACATGCCGGTGGTCGACAACTACGACATGAGCACCGGCGGCGCCACCTACGGAGCGGACGTGTCGCTGCCCGGCATGAAGATCGCCGTGGTCGCCCGCGCCCCGGTCTACCGCGGCAAGGTGAAGTCGTTCGACGCGAGCGCCGCGCTCGACATCGAGGGCGTCGAGCAGGTGGTCGAGATCCCGCCGCTGGCCGACGACCAGCCGGCGGAGTTCCGCGCGCTCGGCGGCGTCGCGGTGGTCGGGACCAACACCTGGTCGGTGCTGCAGGGCCGCGAGGCGCTCGACATCGAATGGGACGACGGGCCGCACGCCGCGCACGATACGAGCACCTTCGACGACCGGCTTCGCGAGTCGGCGCGGTCCGGCGGCGAGGTGATTCGCAGCCGCGGCGACGTCGAGGCGGCCCTGGCCGGCGCCGCCAAGGTGCACGAGGCCGAGTACTTCGTGCCCTATTTCATTCACACGCCGATGGAGCCGCCGGTCGCGCTGGTCGACGCCAACTCGCGGCCGGTGCGGGTCTGGGCCGCGACCCAGTCGCCCAACGAGACCCGGCAGTACGTGGCCGAGGCCCTGGGGCTCGAGAAGGACGACGTCGAGTGCCAGGTGACCCTGCTGGGCGGCGGCTTCGGGCGCAAGTCCAAGCCGGACTACGCCTGCGAGGCGGCGATCCTGTCCAAGGCCGTGGGCGCTCCGGTGCGGGTGCAGTGGACCCGCGAGGACGAGATTCGCCACGGCTACTACCACGCGGCCTGCGCCCAGTACCTGAAGGCCGGCCTCGACGCGAACGGCAAGGTCGTCGCCTGGCACCAGAGCGGTGCCTGGCCCTCGCTTCTGGGCCTGTGGAACCCGACCCAGAAAAAGGGCTTCGACATCGAATACGGCCTCGGCCTGATCGACCTGCCCTACCACAACATCCCGAACATCCGCATCGAGAACGGCGAGGCGGACGTGATGATCCGGGTCGGCTGGTACCGCTCGGTGAACAACATCCAGCACGCCTTCGCCATGAACTGCTTCGCCAACGAATTGGCCGAGGCGGCCGGGCGCGATCCGCTCGAGGTGCTGCTCGAGTTGATCGGCGACGCCGACGAGATGGATTTGACCCAGGACGGGGTGGCGGAGGTCTGGAACTACGGCGATCCCATCGAGGACTGGCCGATCATGCCCAAGCGCCTGTCCAACGCGCTGCGCCTGGTGGCCGACAAGGCGGGCTACGGCAAGGCCCTGCCGGCCGGTCACGGGCTGGGTCTCGCCGCGCACCGCTCGTTCCACAGCTATGTGGCGACCGCCGTCCACGTGGTCGTCCACGACGACGGCAGCTTCCGGATCCCCCAGGTCGACACCGCGATCGACTGCGGGCGCTACGTCAATCCGGAGGGCGTGCGCAAGCAGATCGAAGGCGCGGCGATCTACGGCAATACGATTGCCCGCCACGGCAAGATCACGACCACCCAGGGCGCGGTCGACCAGAGCAACTTCCACGACTACCCGGTGACCCGCATCTCCGACGCGCCGCTCGATGTCCGGGTTCACATCGTCGAGGACTACGTCCACCTGCGCCCCTGCGGCGTCGGCGAGCCGGGGGTGCCGCCCTACGCCCCCGCCCTGATCAACGCCATCTACCAGGCGACCGGCAAGCGGCTGCGCCGGCTGCCGATCGGCGATCAGCTCGAGAAGACGTGAGCCCGGCGCGCTGGCGGCAGCCGCCGACGAGCCGGACGCTCTCTCGGGGCGACTTGAGGAAGCCCCGTCCCGGCATCGCTGGGACGGGGCATTCGTCCGGCACCTCAGCCAGGTCTCGGGCCAAGGAGGATGACGGCCGCGCCGACAAGGCAGATGGCGGTCCCGCCCAAGTCCCATCTGTCGGGACGTTGGGATTCCACGAGCCAGAGCCAGGCGAGTGACGCCGCGATGTAGACACCGCCGTAGGCCGCATAGGCGCGTCCTGCAAAGGCGGTATCGATTCTGGTCAGAAGGAAGGCGAAGAGCGCCAAGCTCGCGATGCCCGGCACGAGCCACCAGATCGACCGGTCGAGGCGTAGCCATGCCCAGAACGCGAAGCAACCGGCGATTTCCGCGACGGCGGCACCCAGGTAAATTGCGAACGCCATCATGCCGGTCGCGCCTCCCTTCTCGACCGCATAGCAGGCGCTCCCGACCTCGTCAAATGACCGGGCGTCCCTTTCGTCCCGACCGGGGACTCTTTTCGACGCCGACGAGACCCCGTCGCGCATACTTCCACACGCCCTGGCGGAGGCCCCTGCGATTGCCCGGAAAGGGCACGCCCCGAATTATCGGTCGCGAATGTCTTGGTGGCGCTCGACCTGCTGCGTCGGTCGTAATCTCCTCAGGGGGAGCAGTCGCGCGGCAACGCTAAACCCTCCGGCGGGCGCGAGAGCCGTTAAACGAGAACCCCGACCGCCAACATAGCGATCACAGCCAATACCAGAGAGGCCAAGAGCACAAAGCGTACTTTGTGGCCCGTTACACCTTGTCGTGCTTCCGTAGGATTGATCTTTGTCATGAAGACCTCCTTTGCCTGGAAGTACGGTCTCGCTCCGAATCTGGATCAGCCAGCGAGACCCAGGGGCACGCACCGCAGGCATCGTTCCCTGACGCGCCCACCTCCGGTCAATTGGCTGAAATCCCGCGAAGCAGCGTCGGCCAGGGGAGGTCCGCGCTGTCTTCCCCGATCGGCGCCGCCTTTCGGTCGCGGACGGTTCGACAGCACCACGAGGGCGTCGGCCGCACCGCAGCGGTCGGATTTGCGTCCGCGACGGTGATCCGGCGCGACCTGCCAAACGTAGATGGCACGACTGTCCAATGTTTGGAGCGATCCGAGATGAAACTGTTCCGTAACACAGGTCTTGCAGCCGTAGCGGCGGTCGTTATGGCCTTTAGTACCGTCAGCGCCAAAGCCGCCGATATCGTCGATACCGCGGTGGCGGCGGGTGACTTCACAACGCTGGCCGCTGCGCTCGAAGCCGCCGGTCTCGTCGAGACCCTGAAGGGGCCAGGGCCGTTCACGGTCTTTGCCCCGACGGATCAGGCGTTCTCCAATCTTCCGGCCGGCACCGTGGAAAATCTGCTGAAGCCGGAAAACAAGGATCAGCTCGTAGCCGTCCTGACCTACCACGTCGTTCCCGGCGCCGTCAGGACTTACGACCTTGAAGGCAAAAAGCAATTTGTGGAAACGGTCCAAGGCGGCAAGTTGACCGTGAGAGCCTTCAACGACGTTCACGTCGATGAAGCCAAGGTCATTGCACCGGACATGATTGCGACCAACGGCGTCATTCACGTGATCGATCAGGTGGTCATGCCCCAGTAGTCCGGGCCGATCCCGGCCGATGCGCCGATTTGGGCGGAGCCCCCTGGATAGATCGTGACGATATAGATCGCGACGAAAGAAGGCGCCCATGGCATCCGCCTAACTCGGCGTGCCCCCTCCGCACCGTCTCTCACGCCCCCTGACTCGCGTCGGGGGCGCGAAAGCCCCCGCATCGCTAGGGGCATTCTTTACCAACACCCCCCGTCCTACGCGGGGAGGGCCCGTTTCAGCCCCCAGCCGCCCGGGGCCGTTGTTTTTGGGGCGGTCCGCCAGGGATCAGCTCGCAC
>JAWWCG010000147.1:0-7644 GCA_033720555.1 Kiloniellales bacterium
CCGCAGGCGTCGATCCCGACCGGCGGCTTGGCGCTTTCCTTGATAAGCCAGAAGCTGTCGCCCCCGATGCCGTTCATGTGGGGATAAACCACGGCCACCGTCGCGACCGCCGCGATCATGGCCTCAATGGCGTTTCCCCCCACGCGGAGAACGCGCAATCCTGCCTCGGACGCCAGATGGTGAGGCGCGACGACCATGCCGCGCGTCGACCTTGGGGTATGTAACATCATGTGTCTCCCTCGGCGGACAAGGGTCGGGACCTCACGTGGCCGCCCCTTATTTCGGGTCCGCTTGCCAGCCGATGGAGCATTCCTCCGGCAAGCGGCGCTTCGCACCGACGGCGAGCGTTCACTACCAACCGATCGCCCGCGGCAGCCAGAGGGCGATGTCCGGAAACAGGAACACCATCACCACCGCGGCGATTTGCAGCGCCACGAAGGGCAATACGCCGACGTAGATATCGCGCGACGTCACGCCTGGCGGGGCCACGCCTTTCAGAAAGAACAGGGACCAGCCGACCGGAGGCGTCAGGAAGGTCGTCTGCAGGGTCATGCCGACGAGCATCGCCATCCAGATCATGTCGACGCCCGCCTCGCGGAAGATCGGCACGAAGAGGGGCATCACGATGTAGGAGATTTCGATCCATTCCAGGAAAAAGCCCAGAATGAACAGCACCACCAGCATGAAGATGAGATCGGCCGTGAGACCGCCGGGCACGAACTCGAACAGCCGCTCGACGAGCGAATCGCCGCCCAAACCTCGGAACGCGAGGGAAAAGACCTGCGCCCCGATCAGGATAAAGAAGATCATGGCGGTGATGTTGAGGGTGTTCTTGAGGGTTCCGAGCAGGGCGTCCAGCGAGAGGCGGCCGGCGACCGCGGCGATCAGCAGGCTGCCGGCCGCGCCCATCGAGGCCGCCTCGGTCGGCGCCGCCACGCCGCCGATGATCGACCCGAGGACCGCGAGGATCAGGCCGATCGGCGGAATGACGACCTTCACGAGCTGCTCGAGAAGCTGCTTCCTCGACAGCCGATCGCGCTCTTCCTTGGGCAGCGGCGGCGCCCAGTCCGGCCGGATCGCCCCGATCGCCAGCACGTAAACGAAATAGATCGCGGCGAGAACCAACCCGGGAATCATCGCGGCGGCGAAGATCGTTCCCACCGACTCGGCCAGAATATCGGACAATAGGATAAGGACGAGGCTCGGCGGAATGATCTGCCCCAAGGTGCCCGAGCTGCATATGACGCCGCAGGCCAAGGCGGGGTTGTAGTTCCGCCTGAGGAAAACCGGCAGGGTCAGCAGACCCAGCGTCACCACCGTCGCGCCGACGATGCCGGTGGAGGCGCCCATCAAGACGCCGACGACGACGACGGAGACCCCCATGCCGCCGGGCAGCCGACCGCAGAGATGGCCGACCACGTCCAGCAGATCCTCGGCGATGCGCGAGCGCTCCAGCATGACGCCCATGAACACGAACAGCGGGATCGCCAGCAGGGTGTAATTCGAGACGACGCCGAAGATCCGCAGCGGCAGCAGATTGAACAGCGTGAAGTCGAAGCCGAGGTATCCGAACACGAACCCGGAGACGATCAACGCGATCGCGACCGGGAAACCGACGAACGCCCCCATCAGGATCGCGAGGGTTTCGTTTTCCACTCGTTCCTATCTCCCGAAGAGACGCTTGGTATAAAGGATGGCGTGCGCCAGGGCCTGGAAAGCCAACAAGGCGAAGCCGAGTGGAATCACGGCTTTCAGCAGGAACCGGTGAGGCAGGCCGCCAGGGTCGGGAGATCCTTCGCCGATGACATAGGCCTGGTAGACGAAGTCGAGCGACAGCTCGAAAATGAGCAGGGAAACGACCAGCAAGCTGATCGCCACCAGCAGGTTGACCAACGCCCGGGTTCGCTGCCCGAACTTTTCGTAGAAGATGTCGATCCTCACATGGCTATGATGGCGCAGGGTGTAGGAGCTGCCGATCAAAGCCACCGGCGCCATCAAATGCCATTCGAGCTCCTGCAGCGCCACGGGACCTATCGAGAACAGATAACGCATAATGACGTTGGTCGCGATCAGCAGGACCATCGCCAGCGCGATCCACATGGTGAGCTTTCCGGCCCACTCCACGACGGCTTCCAGGGCAAGCCCGATCCGGCCCGCCAGATCGTTCCCGTAGGCGTGCGACGGGTCGTAGTCCCGATCTTTCGCGACCATGCCGGCCACCCCGCGTCAAAGACGATGAGAGAGCGAAGACATCATGCTTCGCACCGCCCCGCGATCTCAGGGCGGCAGGGTGGGGCGGCGGGGCCGCCCCGGCGCGTCGACGAGCGGTCGCCGCCCCTTCGCGTGAAGGCCCAGGCGAGGCTCAACGCACCTGGGCCTGATAGACGCCCTCGCTGATGCCCGCCCAGCGGTCCCACTTCGCTTTGAACTCGAAGAACGCGGTATGGATCTTTCCGACCTTCTCGTCCTGTGCGGCTTCGGCTTCGAGCAGTTCGCGGGTCAGCGTGCGCATGCGGTCGACGATCTCGGCGGGAAGCGCCTGAGCCATCACCCCTTCGTTCTCGACCAAATCGGCCAGCGCGTCTGCGTTGACCGCCTCCGACCAGGCATGGCTCTCCAGCACGCAGGCCTGCGCCGCCGATTTCACGATGGCTTGGAGGTCGGCCGGCAGGCTTTCCCACGCGGCCTTGTTGATCAACAGCTCGCCGGTGTTCTGCGGCTCGTGCCAACCGGTCGTGTAGTAATACTTCGCCGCGTTGTGCAGGCCCATGCGACGGTCCTGGTAGGGCCCGACGAATTCGGCGGCGTCGATCACGCCACGCTCCAGGGCCGGAAAGATCTCGCCGCCCGGCAGCAGCTTCACGTTGACGCCGAGCTCGCTGTAGACCTTGCCGGCGAGTCCCGGGATGCGCATCTTCAGGCCGTCGAAATCCTCGATGCTCTCGATCGGCTCCCGGAACCAGCCGGTCATCTGCACGCCGGTGTTGTTGAGCGGGAACGCAACCAGCCCGAAATCGCTGTAGAGATCGTGCCAGAGGTCGATGCCGCCGCCGTGATAGAGCCACGCATTCTGGCCCTGGAAATTGAGCCCGAAAGGCACCGTCGTGAAGTATTGCGCCGCGAAGCTCTTGCCCGCCCAGAAGTAGGCGTTGGCCGCGTTCATCTGCACCGTGCCGGAACGCACGGCGTCGAAGCCCTCGAGCGCCGGAATCAGCTCCCCGGCGCCATAGTGCTGGATCTTGAGACGCCCGCTCGACATGGCATCGACGCGTTCGACGAAATCCGTCGGACTGCCCGCTCCGGTGGCGTAGAACGGCGCGCCCGGTGGGTAGGCGTTGGTCATCCGCCAATTGAAGGTTTCCTGAGCGCGGGCCACGCTCGGCGCGGCGATCGTCGCACCCATGGCTCCGGCGGCTCCCGCCTTGAGAAATGTACGGCGTTGCATGGCAGCCTCCCTGGTCAGCTCGTTGGGTTTCCCGGGACGGGACTGCACACGCGGATATTCAGATTGGCCTGCTCCGACGCCACCTCAGCCCCATCCGTCTTGGCGGCCTGAAGTGCTTAAGCGCACCTTTTGTTGGCCTCTCAGGCCGGCCGTCTTATTGAAAAGATTATACCAATCGACTATTGCCAGCAAGCATTTCCGACAGCTCCCTCAACCTTATAGCTTTTTATTATTTATTTTCAATATTTTATTATGATACTTACATATCAACTCAAGCTTGCAACAATTTTTTTATACCAATATGATATTGGTCTACTCTTCCTGGAGAGAACCCGATGGACAAGACCAGCGCCGCGGAAGTCGCGCTGCGGCAGATGATTGGGAGCCCCCCCTTCGCCGAGGGCGCGCGCCTGCCGCCGGAACGCGAGCTTTGCCATGAGCTGGGAATCAGCCGAGGCACCCTCAGGCGCGTGCTCGAGCGCCTGGAGGCGAAGGGCGAGATCTGGCGCCACGTCGGCCGCGGCACCTTCGTCGGACAGCGCCCGCCCGGCTCGAAGGCGAAATTGTCCCTGGTGAGCGAGACCACCAGCCCGCACGAGTTGATGGAGATGCGGCTCTTCTTCGAACCGCAGATCGCCCGGCTCGCGGCGATGCGCGCGACGCAGCAGCAAATCGGGCACATGCGCTATTGCGTCAAGAAGACCGGCGCCGTCAGCGAGTCCGAAGCCTACGAGCTGTGGGACGCGACCCTGCATCGCGCCATCGCCGAAGCCACGCACAACACCCTGCTTCTGGCCGTCTTCGACGCCATCAACGAGGTCCGGAGCATCACCGAGTGGGGCCGCTTGCGCGACATCGTGGTCAGCTCGCGCGCCGTGCAGAACGCTTGGTGGAAACAGCACGAAGCCTTCGTCGAGGCGATCGCCAACCGCGATCCCGATCGCGCCGAGGCCCTGGCGCGCCGCCACGTGGAGATGGTGCTGGCCCAGATGCTCGATGCGTCGCGCGGTCAGTTCAACGGCTGAGCGCCCTTCAAACCCTATAAAGAACGGGGCCCCGCTCTCTGCCACCGGCGACGCGAAAGCCCCGCTCCCGCCGACGCCCCGGGCGAGGTGCGCACGAAGGTCCCTCGTTGGGGGCTCGCTCGAACCGAGCTGGCCCAGCCTTCCGGCCGACCTGTCGATCCTGATATCCGCCGATCGCGCTGCCGCGAATGCCGTCTTGCTCTCGGGCCATCCCGCTTCGGCGCGACGACCGTCGAGACAGTCGGGCCAGTTCGGACCAGCTACGAATCGTGAGCGCGACCACGACCGGAAAAGCGCGGACAGGCAAGAGAGAAGATGGTGCCCAGGGGCGGAATCGAACCACCGACACCATGATTTTCAGTCATGTGCTCTACCGACTGAGCTACCTGGGCACGTTTCGCCGTCCGCTGCCGGCCGGCGCCGCAATTTCGCCGACCGCGAGGCCGAGCAGCGCTTATAGGGGAAACGCTCGGGGTCTGTCCAGCCCCAGGACCGATCCAGCGCCAGGGCCGATCCAGCAGGCGCAGGGCCGAGCCAACGCCGACCGGGCCTAAGGCGGCAGCTCCAGGCTCAGGCTGCGGGGCTCGCCCTGGCGGCGCACCTCCAAGCGCACCCGCTCGCCCGGGCGCTGGAGCTGGATCGCCGCCGTCGCGTCGCTCGCCTTGCGCATCGCGCGCCCGGCGATGGCGGTCAAGAGGTCGCCCGCGACCAGCCCCGCCGCCTCGCCCGCGCCGCCAGGCGCCACCGCGACGACGCGCACGCCGACCGCCCCGCCTGCGGGTCCCGCCCCGCCCGCGCCCGCCAGTTCGCCCGGCTCCAGGTCGGCCACGCGAAAGCCGCTCGCCGGCCGGCGCACCCGGCCATGGGCCGCGAGGTCGTCGACCACCCGCATCAGCAGCGCCGCCGAGACCGCGAAGTTGACGCCGATGTCGGCGTCGGCGTCCTTGGTGAAGATCGCCGAGAGCAGGCCGACCAGGCGGCCCTGCCGGTCGACCAGGGCGCCGCCCGAGGCGCCGGGATTGACGCTGGCGTCGGTCTGGATGAAGTCCTCGACCGGGTTGAAGCCGACGCCGCTGCGCCGGGTCGCCGAGACCACGCCGCAGGTGACCGAGAGATCGAGGCCGAAGGCGTTGCCGACGGCGCAGACCGGCTCGCCCAGCGCCGGCTCCGGGGCCGGCTCGAGCGGCGGCAGGTCGACGGCAACGCGCAGGAGCGCGAGGTCGCTCGCCCCGTCGCTCGCCACCAGCTCGGCGGGAAAGCGCCGCCCGTCGGCGAGCCGCACGGTGATGCTCTCGGCGCGATCGACCACGTGCAGCGCCGTGGCCAGCAAGCCGCCGGGCCGCACGGCGACCGCCGTCGCCTCCGGCGCGCTGCCCGGGGGCGTGCCGGGCGTGCCACCGATCTTGTGACCGGGCCACACCGGCAGCACGCTCACCACGGACTCGAGCACCCGCGCCTCGAAGGCGGCGCCGGGAACGGCCGAGACCGAGAGAACGACGAGCGCCGCGAGTATCGCTGCGCCCGGTGCCCCGATCGGCTCCCCGGCCAGCACCCCGGCCAGCCGACGCGCGCGCCCGCCAAGGCCGGACCTCGCGCGCCGCTCACGCCTCATCGTCGTCGCCGGGCCCGCTTCCGCTCGCGTCCTCCGGCTCCTCCGCGCTCGGAACGCGGTAGCGGCCGGAGACCCAATGGCCAAGGTCGACGTCGGCGCAGCGCGCCGAGCAGAACGGCCGATGCGCCTTGACCGCGGGCCGCCCGCAGATCGGACACGGCCGCCGCGGCTTGGCGGCCAGGGTCACGACCCTCTCGCCGCTCGTGTTGGATCGCTTCGTCATGGGCCGCACTCTAGCACGGCGATCCGGCTTGGCACCGACGCACGGGCTAGCCTTCCCGGGGCTCGCAGCGCTGCGGGACGATCTCGTAGTCCGCTTCGTCCGCTTCGTCCGCCTCGTCGGCCCCGTCGGCGGGGCTCGCCGCGGCGATCAGCGTCAAGGGACGGCCCAGGCGGCGCTCCAGCTCGGCCCTGGCTTGGCCCGCCGGCCCGTCGAGAGCGGCCAGCACCGCCGGCCGAGCCTTCACGGCGAGGCTCGCCCCCGGCGCCAGTGCAGCGGCGCGGCGAACCGCCCTCAAGGCCTCGAAGGCCAGCGTCGCGGCGGTCTTGCGGCGGCCGCTGCCGTCATCGCCGCACGGCCGGGTGAGGATCTCGTGCAGCGCCGGCCCGCCCCGGCGCCGGGTCATCTCGACCAGGCCCGAGGCGCGCATGGGCCCGAGCCTGACCGGCTCGCGGTCGCCCTCGAGGCCGGCGCGCAGCGCCGCGACCACCCGCTTGCGCGCCGCCGCGTCGGCCAGGGCCAGGAAGTCGATCACGATCTGGCCGGACAGCGCGCGCAGGCGCAGTTGGCGGGGAATCTCCGCCGCCGCCTCGAGATCGACCGCCAGGGCGAGGCGCGCCGGATCCCCGGCCTCCTGCCCAGCGCTGTCCACGTCGATCGCCACCATGCCATGGGTCGGCTCGATCCACAGCCGCCCGCCCGAGGGCAGCGCGACGCGAGGGTCGAGCAGGCCCTCGATCGCCGCCTCGAGGCTCTCCCCGGCGCCGTCCGGGACTGCGTCGTCCAGCAGGGCGCGCTCGAACAGCGGCTCCGCGCCGTGGTCGAGGCTGAGGCGGTCGGCCAGATCGGGGCGCACCGCCGCCGCGCGCTGCTTGAACGCGCGATAGGTCTCCGCGTGGTCGATCAAGATCGCCTCCGGCGGCTCGCGCGCCGCCAGCAGGCGGCTCAGCGGATCGCCCCCCGGCGCCAGCCGGCAGGGCGGCTTGGCCGCGCGGACCAGGGCGTCGAGATCGGGCGGCGGGTCGATCAGCCGGGCGGTCAGCCGCGGGCCCTTGCCCGCCGCCGCTTCGCGCAGCACCCGCACGGTCACGGCTGCGCCCTCGTGCAGCGTGCCCTTCGGCGCTTCGGCGAGCGGCAGGAAGCCGGGGCGCTCGAAGCCCAGGTCGACGAAGGCCGCGCCCAAGCCGCGGTCGACCGCCGTGATCCGGCCGAGATGAATCTCGCCCAGCCGGCTCGGGTGGTCGCTGCGGCTAATCATCAGGTCGACCAGTCGGCCGTCCGCGACCCAGGCGGCCCGCAGCTCGCCCGGCTGGGCGGAGACCAGCAGCGTCACCACCGGTAG
>JAWWCG010000148.1:0-7621 GCA_033720555.1 Kiloniellales bacterium
CCACCCGGAGGACCTCATGCACATGCGGCGCACCGCCGACCGCCTGTTCGGCGACCAGTACCGCTGGTCGATCCTGGGCGCCGGGCGCAACCAGATCCCGCTCGCCACCATCGGCGCGGCGATGGGCGCCAACGTGCGCGTCGGGCTGGAGGACAACCTGTGGCTCGGGCCGGGCACGCTGGCGGAGTCCAACGCCCAGCAGGTGACCAAGATGCGCCAGGTGCTCGACGGCCTGTCGCTCGAGGTGGCGAGCCCGGCCGAGGCGCGCGAGATGCTTGCCCTGAAGGGCGGCGACCAGGTCGGCTTCTAGGCGGGCGGGCCGGCGACATGAAAGTGCTGTTCCACGAGGACTCGCGCCGCCATCGCCCCAAGGTCTTCCTGGTCAACGGCGTCATGCGGCCGTGCCCGGAGGTGCCCGAGCGCGCCGACGTGCTGCGCGAGGCGGCCGCCGGCGCCGGCCACGAGATCCTCGCCCCCGACGACTCCGGCCGCGGGCCGCTCGCCGCCGTCCACACGCCCGAGTACCTGCAGTTCCTGGAACACGCCCACGCGCGCTGGCGGCGCATCGAGGGCGCCTCCGACGACGTACTGCCCAACGTGCACCCCGACCGCCGCGGCGCCGGCTATCCCCGCTCGGCGGTCGGCCAGGCGGGCTACCACATGGCCGACCTCGCCTGCCCGATCGGCCCCGAGACCTGGCGCTCGGCCGTCGCCAGCGCCCAGAGCGCGGTCGCCGGCGCCCGCCTGGTGCTGGCCGGCGAGAGGGTCGCCTACGCGCTGTGCCGACCGCCGGGCCACCACGCCTTTCGCGATCTCGCCGGCGGCTTCTGTTACCTCAACAACACGGCGATCGCCGCGCAGGTCATGCGCGACGCGGCCAAGCGGGTCGCCGTGCTCGACGTCGACCTGCACCACGGCAACGGCACCCAAGGGATCTTCTACGCCCGCGCCGACGTGCTGACGGTCTCGATCCACGCCGATCCCGTGCGCTTCTACCCCTTCTTCTGGGGCCACGCCGACGAGCGCGGCGAGGGCCCGGGCCTCGGCTGCAACCTCAATCTGCCGCTTCCCCGCGGCAGCGGCGACGCGGCCTTCCTGGAGGCGCTCGAGGCGGCGCTCGCGCGCCTCCGCGCCCACGCCCCCGACGCCCTGGTGGTCGCTCTGGGCCTCGACGCCTCGGAGGCCGACCCCTTCGGCGGCCTCGCGGTCACCACCGACGGCTTCGCCCGCATCGCCGAGGCGATCGCCGGCCTCGGCCTGCCGAGCCTGCTGGTCCAGGAAGGCGGCTATCTGTCGGACCGGCTGGGCGCCAACCTGGCGGCCTTTCTCGGCGCATTCGAGGCCGCCCTGCCGTGAGCGGCCCCGTCGCAAGCGGCCCGGCGGTGCGCGCCCTCGTCCTTCGCCCGGCCCGGCCCGACGACGCGGCGGCGATCCTCGCCATGCTGCGCGCCCTGGCCGAGGACGTGGGCGAGGCCGAGGCCTTCGCCGCCGGCCTCGCCGACGTGCGACGCGACGCCTTCGGCCCGGCGCCGCGCTACGAATGCCTGCTGGCCGAGCGCGACGGCCGGCCGGTCGGCCTGCTCACCCACTTCGCCACCTATTCGACCTACAAGGGCCGGGCCTGTCTGCACGTGAACGACCTTTACGTCGCGCCCGAGGCGCGCGGCCTGGGCGTCGGCCGGCGGCTGATGGGCCGGGCCTGCCGCCTGGCGCTGGAGCGCAACTGCTGCCGGGTCGAGCTGAAGGTGCTGGAGACCAACACCGCGCGCGACTTCTACGAGTCGATCGGCATGGGCGCGACCGCCGAACGCGCCTATACCATCGCCGATGCGGCCCTGACGGAGCTGGCCGGCGCGGACCGAAGCGGACCGGCGCGAACCGGAATGAGCGAAGCGGAGTGACGGAGTGACAATGCCATGAGCGAGCGCCCCAACGAACGCACGGTCTATCTCAACGGCGAATTCGTGCCCGAAAGCCGGGCCCTGATCCCCTATCGGGACCGCGGCTTCTATTTCGGCGACGGCTGCTTCGACATCACCCGCAGCTTCAACCACCGGCTCTTCTTCCTGCAGGAGCACGTGGAGAGACTCTATAGGTCTCTCAAGTACTTGCGGATCGATCCTGGCCTGTCGCCCGAGGAGATGAGCCGGATCACCGAGGAGGTCTTCGAGCGCAACAAGGCGCTGCTCGGCCCGGACGAGGACTATTGGGTCGGCCAGCGCATCTCGCGCGGGCCTTTCGAGATCGCCGGCGAGGAGCCGGAGCGCCGCGGCGCCACGGTGGTGGTCGAGTGCATGCCGCTGCCGCTCAAGGCGCGCGCGAGGATGTTCCGCGACGGCGCCCGGGCGATCACGCCCTCGATCCGGCGCACGCCGCCGGAGGTGCTGAGCCCGCGGGTGAAGACGCTCAACTATCTGAACCTGATCGTCGCCGACCAGGAGGTGCACGCCCGCGACCCCGAGGCCTGGGCGATCCTGCTCGACGTCAACGGCAACCTCTGCGAGGGCCTGGGCAGCAACATCTTCGTGGTCAAGGACGGCGCCGTCATGACGCCCTCGGAGCGCTACGTGCTGCCGGGGGTGAGCCGGCAGAAGGCGATGGACTTCGCCCGCGCCGCCGGCGTGCCGGTCCGCGAAGGCGACATCGACCTCTACGACGCCTACGCCGCCGACGAGGCCTTCATCACCTCGACCAGCCTCTGCGTCTGCCCGATCGCCGAGATCAACGGGGTTCGCATCGGCACGGCCGCCGGGAAATCGCCCTTCGGGCCGATCACCCAGGCGATCGTCGACGCCTACGCGGCCCAGGTCGACTGCGATTTCGTCGCCCAGTACCTGGCGCATTTGGACTGAGCGTGCGGCCTCACCGCTCGCGCGACTGCCAGCGCCGGACCAGCGCGATCACCAGCACCGCGAAGGTGACCGCGGCGATCACGCCGGGAAAGCCGTTCGGGTCCCAGATGTCCATGGCGGTGCCGGAGAGGAACGGCCCGACCAGGATGCCGAACCCCCACAGCAGGCCGAAGGAGGCGTTGGCGGTGACCAGGTCGGCGCCGCGGAAGCGCTCGCCCACCAGGGTCATGGCGACGATGTAGGTGCCCGAGAAGAGGCCGATCCACAGACCGAGCCCCAGCCACATGAGCGGCACGCCGAGGCCGACGATCGCCGGCAGGAAGAGCGCGCCGACCAGGCCGGAGAGGATCAGCAGGATCAGCAGCAGATAGCGGTTCATATGGTCCGCCAGCCAGCCAATCGGAAGCTGGAAGGCGAGCGCGCCGGCGTAGCAGGCGGTCAGCATGGCCGCGGCGCCGGCCTCGCTCAACCCGCTGCGCACGCCGTAGACCGGCAGCATGGCCCCCATCGACATCTCCTTGAAGGCGGAGAGGAACACCGCCGCCGTCAGGGTCGGCGCCACCAGGAAGAACGACAAGACGCCGAAGGAGGCGCGGCCGTGAAACGCCGGCAAGAGACCGCGCGACCACAAGAGCGGGAGGCCGGCCGCCGCCATCACCGCCGCCGCCGCCAGGAACGGCGGCCAGCCCTCGGTCCCGGTCACCGAGATCATCAGCGGCCCGAGGGCGAAGCTGGCCGACAGCGTGGCGCCGTAGATCGCCAGCACCCGGCCGCGCGAGCGCTCCTCGGCGACCGCGTTGATCCAAGTCTCACTGGCGACGAACAGGCCGTTGACCGAGGCGCCCATGAGGGCGCGCAGCACGAACCAGGCGGCCAGGTTGTCGAACACCGGCATCAGCAGGGTCAGCGTGACCTCCAGCACGATGCAGCCGTAGAGGAACGGGCGCAGGCCGATGCGGCGCACCAGGTAGGGCAGGAAGGGGTTGGTCGCCAGGAGCGCCACGGCCGGCGCCGAGGCGAGCGCGCCGATCGTGGTGCGGTCGACGCCGCGGCCCTCGAGTATGAGCGAGATCAGCGGCGACATGACGGCGACGGTGACGCCGAACACGGCGCAGCACGAGATCGCCGCCGCAAGGCTGCGGCGGCGCTCGCTCCGCGTGAGTACCATGGCGTCCAAGGCGTCCGGCCTCCCCCAGGAACTCTGGGCAACTCTGGGCAACTCTGGGCAACTCTCGGGAGTTCCCAGACTTGGCCAGGGCATCCCCAGGACGTCCCCAGGGCATCCCGCAAGCACAGAAACGGCGGACCGAGCGCCCGCCGCCTCTCCCTTTAGCCGGTCCGGGCCCTCGGTTCCAAGGATTCCTTGTTGATGCGCCGGGAAAGCGCCGCGCGATCCGAGCCCGCCTCACCCGGCCGGCGGGCGGGCGCGCAGCCAGTCGCGAAACGCCGCGGCCTCGGGCGCGGTCGCGCGGCCCTCGCGGACCAGCAGGAAATAGCCGAGATCGGTGCGCACGCTGTGCTCGAGCGGCCGCACCAGCTCGCCGGCGGCCAGCGCCTCGTCCACCAGATGCTTCCAGCCGAGCGCGACGCCCAGGCCGTCGCGCGCCGCCTGCACCACTAGGGGATAGCTGTTGATCACCAGGCGCCGCAGGCCGCCCAGGCGGTCCGCGCCGGCCTTGCGCGCCGCGCCGACCTGCTGCTCGGTCAGCCAGACCCGCCAGTTGATCCAGTTCCAGTGGTCGTCGTCCAGGTCGATCAGGCGCCGCTCGACCAGGTCGGCCGGGCCGGCGATCGCGCCGTGACGCTCCAGGTAGCCGGGGCTGCACACCGCGAACACCTCCTCGTCCAGCAGCAGCTCCGCCTGGTAGCCCGGCCAGGCGCCGTCGCCGTGTACGATCGCCAGGTCCACGTCCTCGGCCAGGCAGTCGGCCTCGAGGTCGGACGAGACCAGCCGCACCGTGAGGTTCTCGCGATCGCGCTGGAAGCGCCGCAGACGCGGCAGCAGCCACAGCGCCGCGACCGACTGGTCGGTGGCCACCGTGAGGCGGGCCTCGTCCGGCAGGGCCCTGAGGCCGCTGGCCGCGTTGGCGATGTGGCTGAGCGCCAGCGAGACGGTGTGCTGGAAGTCGCGGCCCTCGGGCGTCAGATGGACGGCTCGGTGGGCGCGGGTGAAGAGCGCGCGGCCCAGGTTCTGCTCCAAGAGGCGGATCTGGCGGCTGACCGCGGCCTGGGTCAGGGCGAGCTCCTCGGCCGCCGCCGTGAAGCTGCCGAGCCGGGCGGCGGCCTCGAAGGCGACCAGGAACTCGAGCGGCGGCAGATCCTTGCGGCGTCCTCGCATAACGTGCCTTAAGCCATTCGCGTTAAAAGGCTTTTCTTCAAGGGCCAAGGGTCCGCCAGTATAGTGGCAATGCCTCGGGCGCCCAAGCCGCATGACCGGGCCCGCCGGGATAGTCCCGCCAGGAGAGTCTCAAGACCATGACCGTCCTCACCAAGATCAAGCCCGACGTGCCGGTCGCCGGCGACCCGGCGCGCGCCCACACCCTGCCCGCCCGCTATTACTGCGATCCCGACATCTACCAGCGGGAGAAGGACGCGATCTTCTATCGCTCCTGGTGGCTCGCCGGCCACGAGAGCCGGCTCGCCGCGCCGGGCAGCTACCTGACGACCCGGATCCACGAGCAGAACGTCTTCGTGATCCGCGGCCGCGACGGCGCGCTGCGCGCCTTCTACAACGTCTGCCAGCACCGCGGCCACGAGCTGCTGGAGGGCGAAGGCAAGACCGCCGTCATCACCTGCCCCTACCACGCCTGGTGCTACGGGCTCGACGGCAAGCTGCGCACCGCGCGCAACACCGACGGCCTGGCCGACTTCGATCCCGCCGCCTTCGCCCTGCCGCCGGTGCGCCTGGAGACCTTCTGCGGCTTCGTCTTCGTCAACCTCGACCCCGCCGCCCAGCCGCTGGCCGAGCTTACCGGCGGGCTGGAAGGCGAGATCCGGCGCTACGTGCCGCGCCTCGACGAGCTCGCCTTCGCCCGCCGCGACGACTACGACATCGCCGCCAACTGGAAGGTGGTGATCGACAATTTCCTGGAGTGCTACCACTGCGAGCCGGCGCACCGGGACTTCGTCGACCTGGTCGACATGCCGTCCTACCGCTCGACCTGCCACGGCCACTACTCGAGCCACGTATCGAGCGAGCTGCGCACCGCGAGCAGTTCCGCCTACCGCATCTCCGGCGGCGCCGACTTCGGCTTCGCCGGCTGGTACCTCTGGCCCAACCTGACCATCTGGGCCATGCCCGGCGAGGCCAACATCGCCACCCTGCAGATGATCCCGGCGGGCCCCGGGCGGACCCGCGAGCACCTGGACTGGTACTGCCCGGGCGGCGATCCCGGCCAAGAGCTGCGCGAGGCCATGACCTATATCGACGCGGTGCTGCAGCCGGAGGACATCGGGCTCTGCGAATCCGTGCAGCGCGGCCTCGCCTCGTTCGGCTACAACCAGGGACGCCTGGTCGTCGACCGCGAGGAGTCCGAGCTGAGCGAGCACGCCGTGCACCACTTCCAGCAGCTCGTCTTGAACGCCCTCGGCGCCTGACGCCGCGCCGCCGGCGGCGCGGCGTCATCACGCGGCATTTCCGGCTGGCCGGCGGCGGCGATCTCCACTAGCGTGGCTCGCGAGGCCCGGCCGGTCGCCGGGTCTTTTCTCTGCAATCGTTTCGGGGATCCGCCGGCCCGTGGCCCTGCGCGCGCAAGACATCGCCCTCGGCGTCGCCGTCGCCCTGATCTGGGGCATGGGCGTCGTCTTCGCCAAGGCGGCGATCGCCCACTTCCCGCCGATCCTGCTGATGGCGCTGCGCTTCGCGGTGACCGCCGGGGCCCTGGTGTGGTTCGTGCGACCGCCGTGGTCCGAGACCCTGCGCATCTTCTGGATCGCCCTGGTCTCGGCGGCGATCCAATACAGCCTCACCTTCAACGGCCTCAAGGGCCTCGACGCCTCGACGGCGGTCCTGGTGCTGCAGCTCGAGGTGCCGTTCCTGGTGCTGCTCGGCGCGCTGCTGCTGAAGGAGAAGCCGACGGCGCGCAAGTGGCTCGGCATCGCCGTCGCCTTCCTCGGCGTCGGCTTCATCGCCGGCGAGCCCAAGCTGGGCGAGGCCTGGGGCGCGCTCGCCCTGGTGGTCTCGGGCGCCTTCGTCTGGGCGGTCGGCCAGATCATGGTGCGCCGCCTGGTGAGCCTCGGCGGCCTCACCCTGATCGCCTGGGTCGCGGTCTTCGCCGCGCCGCAGCTCTTCGCCCTGTCCTTGGCCATCGAGGGCGCGCCCATGCCCTACATCGCCAGCGCCGACTGGGTCGTGTGGGCGACCGTGGTCTACCTCGGCCTCATCATGACCGCGCTCGGCTACGCCCTGTGGTACGGCCTCTTGCGCCGCCACCCGGTCGGCCAGGTGGCGCCCTTCCTGCTGCTGCTGCCGGTCTTTTCGGTGCTCGGCGGCGTGGTCCTGCTCGGCGAGCGGCTCACGCTCCACGTCGCGCTCGGCGGCCTCGCGGTGATCGCCGGGGTCGCGGTCATCCTGCTCGAGCGCGCGCCCGCCGGAGCGCAGAGCGCAGAGCCGACCGCGACACCTGCCGTCAAGGCCGCGCCGCCGGTCGCCCCACCGGTCGGCCAGGCGCCGCCGCCCGACCCGGAAAAATCGCCCTAGGCGCGGCCGCCGGGCGTGGCCTAGCATCGGCGGGGACACGCCGGCCGAGGGGTCGCCGGCGAAAACTGGG
>JAWWCG010000149.1:0-7601 GCA_033720555.1 Kiloniellales bacterium
CAACAAGGTCGCCAACGACGATGCCGAGGTTCTGCGGCCGCTGGCCGGCGACGGTGGCGCGGCCGGAGAGTTCGGCGAAGCTGGCGACGGCCAGGCGAAACTGCTGTGAGCCGGCCGGACCGCCTGGCCGGACCGCCTGGCTGGGCCGCGGCCCGCGGCGCTCCGGTGTGGCAATTTAGCCATAGTTCTCGGGAGTTAGCCCATCTCCTTCCAGACCTACTTTGACTTAAGACAGATTTTACGCTTATGTCGAATAACAGTGGCTCGCGGCGTTGGCCGTGGTCCGGCCCGGGGCTTGAGCATTTCCCTAGGGCCTACCATCGGCGGAACGACGGGACGAGCAGGAGCGAGGTTCGGTAATGAAGGTAAGAGGACTCACGTTGGTCGCCGGCATGGCTGTCGCGGCGCTTTACTTGACGGCGCCCGGCGTCCGGGCCGCGCAGGGGATCGAGGCCCTCGACCCGCCCTTGCCGCTGACGGTGGTCGGCTGGTTCGCCTTCGACGAGGACAGCAGCGAGGGCCTGGATCCGACCGGGACCGCGTTCTCCAACGCCCTCTACGACGGCTATCGGGAGCTGTCCGAGGATCGCCGCGCCGCGCTCGACCTCAAGGACGGCGAGGCCTTCAATCACAAGGCGCGCACCGCCGCCCGGCGCTCCGTGGTGCTGGCCGACTGGCCCTCGGACCGCGAGCTGCCGGACGAAGACCGGGCGACCTTCCATGACGCGCTGCAGCGCATGAACCAGGCCTTCGACCGCGGCGGCCGCGAGGTGGCCCCGCAGCAGGCGGCGAGCGCCCAGGTCAGCTACGACTGCTGGATCGAGGCGGCGGAGTGGGGCCGCGAGGATGACATCGACCGCTGCCGCCAGGCGTTCCAGGACGCCATGGGCGCGGTCGAGGCGGCGGCCGATTACCAACTGAGCGACATGGACATCGAGCCCCGCATGGCGCCCCAGGCGGCCGCCGTCGCGGTGGCGATGGAAGGCTTCCTGGTCTACTTCGAGTGGAACAGCACCGACTTGACCCCGGCCGGCCAGGCGGCGCTGCTGGAGAGCATCCGGCAGGCCGAGGCCAACCCGGAGGCGAGCGTCAGCCTGGTCGGCCACGCCGACCGCTCCGGGCCCGACGGCTACAATTTCGACCTCTCCGAACGCCGCGCCCTGGTGGTCATCGACGCCATGACCGAGGCCGGCATCGCGCGCACGCGCATCTCCTGGAACGCGGTGGGCGAGACCCAGCCGCTGGTGCCGACCGCCGACGGGGTTCGCGAACAGGGCAACCGCGTGGTCGAGGTCGACCTGCTGTAGAGCCGCGCCCGGCCGCGCCCGTTCGCGCCCGTTTTTGGATCGCGCGGCGGCGCCGGGACAGAGCGCCGGCCATGACGAAGGTTTGAGACACGGGGGTTTGAGACACGAGGGTTTGAGACACGAGGGTTTGAGACAAGGCTTTAAGACGAGAGTTTAACCGGGGGCAAAGTGAGCCGGTTGGAGGACCCCGGTCCAGCCGTCAGGTTGGGCCGGGGTTTTTCTGTGCGCGGCCTCCGCGCTCCGCCAAGAGAAAGCGGCGGGCCGTCCCGGCGCCGCCGACAATGATCGAGACTCGAGGACCCCCGGCCCGGAAGTGGTTCCGGCGGCGATACTGAGCGTCTTAACGGACGTTCACGGTCGTTTAATATTGTTTTAACTATATATTACATTAAATCTCGCGTTTTCAATATTGGTTGCGGTTTTTTAACCATATATATTAACCAAATTATAATATTAAGCTTCTCTTGTCCTATAAACTCATACAATTTTATGCGGGTTTTTCCCAAATCCGGTTGACCTTTATTTGCTCTATCGGCAAACTCTCCGTTAATACTTTGTTAATTGTTTCAGGCCCGGTGCGCCTCTGGGGAGGGGCGCGCCATGGGGCTTCGTGAGGAGTAGAGGTAAATGGCCGACGATTTCACGCGCACCGATGACATCCAGCTCGCGGCGAACCCTGGCCAGGGGGCCGACTGCGCCCAGGCCGGCGACGGCGCCGAGGACTGCGTCACCGCGGGCGGCGGCGCCCAGGCTGTGGTGGCGGTCGCCCAGCCGGCCGATGGCGCCGAGGTCAGCCTGGCGGCGACGGCGGGCCAGGTCTACGACCTGCGGTTCGACCCGCGCCAGGCCGAAGTGCGCGTGATCGACGCCGACGGCGACGGCGACCTCGACATGGTGCTGGTGTTCAACGCCGGCACGGCGGCGGAATCGCGGATCGTCTTCCAGGACATGGTCGAGGCCGCCCAGAGCGGCAATCCGCCGCTGCTGCAGAGCGGTGGCTCCCAGTTCGGCGCCGACGCCGTGGTGCAGCAGGCCCAGGCCCTGGCCGGCGAGCAGCCGACGCTGGAGACCGCCGCGCCGGGCAATGAGGGTCCGGCGGGCACCGGCGTCACCCAGTACGACGACGACCTCGGCTCGTCGCTCGAGCTGCTCGACGCCCAGGGCGTGATCCCGCCGGTGGAGATGAGCTTTCCCTCCCTCGAGCCGACGACCGACTCGGACGCGCCGCTCGACGTGCCGGCGCCCACGGTCGAGGCGCGCATCGGCGCCGGCGCCGAGTTCGCCCCGGTTGTCATGAAGGAAGACGCCGCCGGCGGCTTCGACGGCGACGACTTCGTCGGCGACTCGGACACCCTGGTGGCCTTTTCGGCGGAAGCGAGCAACGGCGTCCTCACCACCATCGTCGTCACCGGCTTCGACAACGTCGCGGGCTGGGACTTCGACATGAGCCTGGTCGAGGCCGCAGTGCTCGACCTGGGCGGCAGCTTCAGCTTCGACGGCGCCACCCTGACCATCGACCTGAGCGGCCTGGGTCAAACCGCTTTCGCCAGCGCCTTCGCGGCCAATCCGCCCGAGGACAGCGACGTGGACCTCGGCACCCTGACGATCGAGGCCAACGCGGTGAGCGACCTCGACCCCAGTCAGACCGGGGACGCCGTCGCCGAGGCCGAGGTCCAGGTCGACGCGGTGCTCGACGAGGCGCTGGAGCTGGGCGCCGACGGCGTCAACGGCGGGGCCGAGAGCGACAGCGCCCAGACCTTCTCGCTCAACCTCGACTCCTCTCCGGTCGCGCCCTTCGCCGGCTCCGGCGACGGCGGCGCCGACACCGACGGCTCCGAGAGCACGGTGGTGCTGCTCACCCTCGACGAGCCCCTCCCGGCGGGCGCCAGCCTGAGCTCGACCGCCGGGACGGTGACGCCGACCGGCAACCCGAACGAATACGCCGTCACCGGCGCCGACCTGGAGGCGGCGGTCGACGGGCTGCAGGTGACGCTTCCCGCCGGCTTCGACGGCACGGTCTCGGGCAGCCTCTCGACCACCAGCACCGAGGCCAACACGCCCGAGGGCGCGGCGCCGGCGAGCGGCCAGGAGCCCGACACCTCCGACAACCTCTGGACGGACAGCGTCGATTTCACCGTCACGGTGACGCCGGGCGAGGTGGCGCCGCAGGCGGCGATCGGCCTGCCGACGGGCGTCGCGGCGATCAAGGAGGACTCGAGCGACAACACGGTCGAATTCTCCGCCCAGTCGGGCGACGCCACCGACGAGCTCACCTCCGTGGTGATCGAGCTGCCGGGGGTCGCGGCGGGCGACGTGGACGTCAGCCAGATCGAAAGCGAGAGCGGCGTGGATTCGGTCACGGTCGTCGAGGCCGGCGGCACGACCACCATCACGATCGCCTTCGAGGACGCCGCCGGCCTGACCAGCTTCAGCTCCTCCTTCACTCTGGACGCGCCGATGGAGGACGGCGACGCCGACCTCACCGGCGTCACCATCACCGCCAACGCCCGGGACATCACCGACAACGACCAGACCGGCAGCGGCGGCGAGACCGTCACCATCGCCGTGGACGCGGTGCTCGACGAGGCCCTGGAGCTGGGCGCCGACGGCGTCAACGGCGGCGTCGAGAGCGCCGTCGCCCAAACCTTCTCGCTCAACCTCGACTCCTCGCTGGTCGCGCCCTTCGCCGGCTCCGGCGACGGCGGCGCCGACACCGACGGCTCCGAGAGCACCGTGGTGCTGCTCACCCTGGACGCGCCCCTGCCGGAGGGCGCCAGCCTGAGCTCGACCGCCGGGACGGTGACGCCGACCGGCAACCCGAACGAATACGCCGTCACCGGCGCCGACCTGGAGGCGGCGGTCGACGGGCTGCAGGTGACGGTTCCGCCCGGCTTCGACTGCACGATCTCCGGCACGCTCACGACCACCAGCACCGAGGCCAACACGCCCGAGGGCGCGGCGCCGGCGAGCGGCCAGGAGCCCGACACCTCGGACAACGTCTGGAGCGACAGCGTCGATTTCACCGTCACCGTGACGCCGGGCGAGGTGGCGCCGGAGGCGGCGATCGGCCTGCCGACGGGCGTCGCGGCGATCAAGGAGGACTCGAGCGACAACACGGTCGAATTCTCCGCCCAGTCGGGCGACGCCACCGACGAGTTGACGACAGTGGTGATCGAGCTGCCGGGCGTGCTGTCGGGCGACGTCGGGGGCTTCGACTTCGGCGCCGACGCCGGCAAGGTCGCCTCGGTGGACATCAGCGACGACGGCACCGACACCACGGTCACGATCACGCTGAACGGCGGCGTCGAGACGCTCTCGGGCACCTTCCTCCTGGACGCGCCGGTCGAGGACGGCGACGCCGACCTCACCGGCGTCACCATCACCGCCAACGCCCAGGACGCGAGCGACAACACCCAGACCGCCAGCGGCGGCGAGACCATCACCATCGCCGTGGACGCGGTGCTCGACGAAGCCCCGGCGGTGAGCCAGGCGAGCGTGCCCGAAGTCGACGAGAGCACGAGCGGCGCGCTGACGGTGCTGCTCGGCCTCGATTTCGCCTTCGTCAGCGCCGGCTTCGACAACACCTTGCCGGCGCCGGCGACCGGCGGCGATTCCGGCGACGGCGGCAGCGACGCCGACGGTTCGGAATCCGTCACCTCGGTCACCGTCAGCCTGTCGGACGGCACGCTGGTGCTGGACGCGGGCTACGCCGGCAGCGCGTCGCTGACCGACAACGGCGGCGGCAATTGGACGCTCTCCGGCTGGGCCGACGCGGCCGACCTGGAGGCGGCGGTCGAGGCGCTCTCGGTCACCGTCGCCGAGGGCTTCGACGGCACGGTGAGCGGCACCATCTCGACCACCACCGAGGAGGCGAACACGCCCGAGGGCGCGGTGCCGGCGAGCGGCCAGGAGGCCGACACTTCGGACAACGTCGTCAGCGACAGCTTCGACTTCAGCCTGGTCGTCGATTCCGTGCCCACCGCCGGCGACCTCGACATCGCGGTCGACGAGGACGACCTGCCCGCCGGCAACAGCGACGTCGCCGCCGGCGACGACCTAGCGGATCCCTCGGCGACGGTGATCGCGGGGACCCTCGACGTCGACTTCGCCGCCGACGCCGCCGGCGCCAGCGTGGACTTCGCCGCGCTGGACGGGCTGGCGGTCGAGGACACCGGCGGCAACCCGGTCACCTCCGGCTCGGTGGCCCTGGTCTACGACTGGAACGCTGGGACCAACACGCTGACCGCCCTGGCCGGCGCGACGCCGGTCTTCACGGTGGTGGTGACCGACCCGAGCACCGGCGCCTTCACCTTCACGCTGCTCGAGCCGATCGACCACCCGACGGCGGACAGAGAGGACAACCTCGCGATCGCCATGGGCTTCACGGCGACCGACGGCGACGGCGACACGGCGAGCGGCACCTTGACGGTCGACATCGACGACGATTCGCCGAACGTCGTCGCGGCGGCGCCCGCGATCCTCGGCAACGACGAGGCCGGCACCTCGACCTCCGGCGCGCTCAACTTCTTCGAGGCGGTCGGCGCCGACCGCGGCTCGGACGCCGGCGTGGTGTTCGTCAACAACGAGGCCGACAACAGGCTGCGGGGCTCGATCGACGGCGAAGCGGAGCAGGTCTTGACGTCGAACGGCCACGCCATTTTGCTGGCCGGCTTCGGCGGCACGACGCTTCAGGGCTTCGTCGACCTGAACGACAACGGGCTGATCGACGACGGGCCGGACTCCCTGATCCTCCAAGTCGACCTCAACCCGGACGCCGACGACGAGAGCCTGGACACCTACACCGTCGAGCTGTTCGGCATGATCGACAACGGCGAGCAGATCACGTTCGACGATTTCTCGGGCATCAGCGGCAACAACAATGTGTTCTTCCCGCTCGATTCCTCGAACGATCCGAGCGCCGCGCAGGACCTGCTGATCACCGCGACCGTGCCGGGCACCAGCACGGTCAACACCGACAACGACGATATCGGCAGCGGCGATCAGTGGCTGAACAGCGACGATACCCCGGTGGACGGCGAGATCATCCGGCTGGACTACGTCGAAAACGTCTCGGGCAATCCCGACGACATCAATTCGCTCAGCTATTCGCACCACTACGTGGTGAACGACGCCGGGTTCCGGGTCCATCAGCTGCAGGGCAACTCCAGCATCTCCCGCTCGGTTCTGGTGCGGGTCTACGACGAGGACGACGACCCCCAGGGATCGAACTTCGCCACCGCCGGCGCGGGCGATCCCGCGGAGCAGGACGACATCACATCCGTTCGCGTGGAGGCCGGCGACGGAACCTACGCCGCGGCCTATGACGGCGTGGTTTACGACGGCGTGGCCAACGTCATCGCCGACGATCGGATCACCTTTACCTTCAACGCCGACGGCTCGGTCACCATCGATGGCCTGCTGACGGACGATCAGGTTTTCGTGTCGACGGAAGACGGCTTCACCCAGATGGAGGTCCAAAACGTCACCTCGGGCGGCAACCTGGGCATCGCCCTCGACAACTTCGTGATCGGCACGCAGCAGTCCGGCGATCCGATCGACCTGAGCTTCGATCTCGAGGTCACCGACAGCGACGGCGACACCAACGACGGCACCCTCGACGTGACCCTGCTGCCGCAGCTCGACGGCGAGGCCGGCGTGGTCAACGACGTGCTGGTCAGCAACGGCGACGGCGAGATTCTGATCGGCGGCCTGGGCGACGACACCCTGACTGGCGGCGGCGAGGGGGACATTTTCGTCTTCAACCTGGGCGTCGACGACGGGGCCGACACGATCACCGACTTCGACGGCGCCGAGGACGCGCTCTGGTTCACCGACGTGGTCGACGGCGCGGGCGACGACCTCCAGGACGTGGACGACATGATCGCCTCGATCGTCGACAACGGCGGGGGCGACGTTCAGGTCAACTTCACGAGCGGCGGCTCGATCGACTTCGAGGGGATCGCCTTCGTCGGCCAAACCTCGATCGCCGACCTGGTCGACAGCGGCCAGCAGATCACCGTCGATCACGCCTAGGCCAAGCGCGGCGGCCGGGGAGTGGCCAGGAGAGTGGCCAGGAGAGCGGCCAGGAGAGCGGCCAGGGGAGCGGCCAGGGCCGAAAGGCCCGCGCCGCCCAGGCCATGCCGCGGATGTCGCCGGGTCACGGCGCGGGGAGGCTAGGCGGGGCTAGAGGTTCGTCAGGGCCTCGTCCGCCTCTTCGGCGGCGCTTTCGCCCTTGGCGTCCTCGGCCTTCGCCGCCTGCTGCTCCTCGACCCGGCGGGCGGTTTCGTTCAACTG
>JAWWCG010000150.1:0-7516 GCA_033720555.1 Kiloniellales bacterium
CGCTGGAGGAGCGGCTCTACCGCCACCGCTGCGTCGAGGCGTGGTCCATGGCGGTGCCCTGGTCGGGCTTTCCCATGAAGGCCCTGGTCGATCTCGCCAAGCCGCTCGCCTCGGCGAAGTACGTGAAGATGGTGAGCTTCATGAACCCGGACGTGGCGACCGGGCAAAGGGCGAGCTGGTATCCCTGGCCCTACGTCGAGGGGCTGACCATCGAGGAGGCGACCCACGAGCTGGCTCTGCTGGTGACCGGCCTCTACGGCAAGCCGGTGCCGAAGCAGAACGGCGCGCCGCTCAGGCTGGCGGTGCCGTGGAAGTACGGCTTCAAGTCGACCAAGGGCATCGTGCGCTTCGAGTTCACCGACCAGCGGCCGAAGAGCTTCTGGGAGGTGATCCAGGGCCAGGAGTACGGCTTCTGGGCGAACGTCAACCCCGAGGTGCCGCACCCGCGCTGGAGCCAGGCCTCCGAGCGCGTCCTGGGCAAGGACGAGCGCGTGCCGACCCAGCTCTACAACGGCTACGCCGACGACGTCGCCGGGCTCTACGACGGCCTCGAGGGCGAGCGCCTCTACATGTAGTCCGCCTGGGCGGTAGCGCCTGCGCCCAGCCGCCCCACGTCCCGTCCGCCGCCATCAGGGCACGTCCCACAAGACGCTTCCCACAAGACGCTTTCCACTGGGCCGGCGGAGGCTATTATGGCGGGACAGGTTCGTCCTCTGAGAGCATCGAAGGGATCGAAACGTGAGCGTGTCTGTCGAGAAGCAGGCGATCCTCCTGAGCCTCGAGCCGCTGTTCAAGGAGGCCGAGGAAAAGGCGCTGTGGTTCTTCCACGAGTCCGACGAAGCGGGCGAGATCTGGTGCTCGCCGGAGTACCTGCGGCACAAGCAGGCCGAGGGCCTCTACGTCTGGGCGCCGGAGCACTGGGAGTTGCGCAGCCCGCTCGGCTACCTCAAGGCCCTGCGCGCGCAGGCCGAGAGGAACGTGAAGGAGTTCAACAGCCTGGCCGCGCGCCTGGGCCATGAGAAGGGCCTGGCGCTGAGCGAGACCGCCGGGGCGCCGCGCGCCGAGGCGAAGGGCTGAAGCCGGCCGGCGCCATGGACCTGGAGGCGTTCACGGCGAGCCTGACCGCGCCGTCGCCGCCGCAGGGGCTCGGCCGGCCGCTCGAAGCGCTCTGGTACGAGGCCAAGGGCGCCAAGAACGCCAAGAACGCCGAGGATGCCGAGGATGCCGAGGACGGCTGGGACAGGGCGCATCGCCTGGTTCAAGCCGACGACAGCGAAGCGGGCGCCTGGGTGCACGCCTATCTCCACCGTGTCGAAGGCGATGCCGGCAACGCGGCCTACTGGTATCGGCGCGCCCGGCGGCCGGTCGCCGACGCGCCGACGGCCGAGGAATGGCGCGAGATCGCCGGGGCCCTGCTGGCGCGCCGCGGCGGCGCCGGCTGATCGGCGCCGGCTGATGGGCGCCGGCTGAACGGCGACGGCGGCGCCCTCACTGGGGGGCCGGCTTGCGCGCCAGCACCAGCAGCGAGACGCCGACCGGCAGCGGAACCCGGCCGATCAAATGGCGCTCGCTCGCGAACACGGACGTCAACACGCGGTTCAGCGCCGGCGGCGGCATGGCGTCGTCGTCCGAGCTGGTCGCGCCGAGCCAGGCCTTGACGTAGCGCACGCCGGCGATGGCGGGGAACAGCAGGCTGTTGAAGTAGCTCGCCCGCTCCGGCCTCAGGCCGGCGCTCCGGGTCAGGGCGCAGAGCGCGGCTTTGACGTAGCGCCGGTGGTGATGATGCGCCACGTCGTGCCCGCTCCACAGGAACGAAAAGGCCGGCACGGTCAAGAGCGTGCAGCCGCCCGGGCGCAGGCACGCACCGAGCGCCGACAGGCTGGCGGCGTCGTCGGCGACGTGCTCCAGCACGTCGAGGGCGACCACCAGGTCGAAGCTTTCCGGCTCGAAGGGCACGCCCGCCGGCAGGGCGCCTTCGCGGATGTCGAAGGCGCCCTTGCGGCGCGCCAGGCCGCGCGCCTCGGCGTCCGGCTCGAAGCCGGACACGCGGCCGAAGCCGGCGAGCATGGCGAGGTTGCCGCCGGTGCCGCAGCCCGCCTCGAGGATCCGCGCGTCGGCCGGCAGGGCCGCGTAACGGCGCAACGCCTCGCTCAGGATCCGGCGGCGGGCTAGGAACCACCAGTGCCGGTCTTCGAGCTCCGCCATGCGGGCGTAGATCTGGCGGTCCATTCTCGGTCCCTCGTCTTGCCGTCGCGCCCCTCGCCGCGAACCGCCGTCGGCGGCTCGAAGCCGAAGAGGTCGCGCACCAGATAAAGCGGCCGAGCCTTCACCTCGGTGTAGATCCGGCCGATGTATTCACCCATGATTCCCAGCGTCAACAGATTGATGCCGCCGAACATCAGCACCACCACCATGAGCGAGGCATAGCCCGGCACGTCGACGCCATGGATCATGGTCCGCGCGATCAGGAAGCCGGCATAGCAGAACGCGAGCAGGGAAATGCCGAGCCCGGCGTAGGTCCAGATGCGCAGCGGCAAGGTGGTCGACGCCGTGATCCCGTCGAGCGCGAAATTCCAGAGTCGCCAATAGCGCCACTTCGAGACGCCGTGAGCGCGCGACTGGCGTTGGTAGGAGACGCCGGTCTGGCGGAACCCGACCCAGCTGAACAGGCCCTTCATGAAGCGGTTGCGCTCCGGCAGCCGGCGCAGCGCCTCGACCACCCGCCGGTCCAGCAGCCGGAAATCGCCGGCGTTGTTGGGAATGTCGATCTCGGCGAGCTTGTTGTGGACGTTGTAGAACCAGGCGGCGGTCACGCGCTTGGTCAGGTTGTCGCTGTCGCGCGAGGCGCGCGAGGCGTAGACCACGTCGTGGCCCTCCAGCCACTTAGCGAACAGCTCGGGGATCACCTCCGGCGGATCCTGCAGGTCGGCGTCGATCGGGATCACCGCCGCGCCGCGGGCGTGGTCGAGCCCGGCCGACAGCGCCACGTCCTTGCCGAAGTTGCGCGACAGGCTGACGATCTTGATCGCGGGATTGCGCTTGCGCTGGGCGAGCAGCTTGGCGACCGTCGCGTCGGTGCTGCCGTCGTCGACGCAGACTATCTCGTAGCCCTCTTCCAGCGCCCCGGCCAGGCTCTCGGTCACCGCCTCGAGACGGGCGAGAAACGGCTCGATGTTGTCTTCCTCGTTAAACATGGGCACGACGATCGAGAGCAGTACGCCCTCCTCGCCGGTCGTGCCCGCTCCGCATGGTGTCATCGCGCCGCCCGTCGCCGAATCTGAAGCCTGCAGGCCAGACTGCGCCGGGCAGGGTTAGCAATTTGTTAACCGCTGCCGCCCGGCGATCGAGGGTGATCGAGGAGGTGCGGCGCGCGCCGGTCGATTGTCCAGGCGGCCGTCCAGGCGGCCGTTCAGCTGAGCGTGCAACCGATCGGGGCGAAAAAAAGGCCGGGGACCCTAGGGTCCCCGGCAAGTCGAACAGGGAGGCTTTACGTCTGGGAGACGTAGGATCCGAAGACCCTCATGCGGCCGGAGAGATCCGACCGCACTTCCGGCGACGGATCGCCGGAAGTTGTCGATGCTGCAATGCAGCATCTGATAGTGAAGATAGGATCACGGCGTCGTCATGACAAGCGGAATCGGCCTGAAAAGCCATGCACGAGACGCATAGCGGCCCTGTTTGCCACGCCTGTTGCAACTTTGCAACAGGCCGGGCTCAGAAGCGGGACTCGGCCACCTTGCGCAACAGGAAGTCGCGAAACACCGAGATCCGCTTGGAGGCGCGCAATTCCTCGGGGTAGACGAAGTAGGCGTCGATCCGGGGCCCGTCCAGGTCCGGCAGGACCCGCACCAGCTCGTCGTTGTTCTGGGCCATGAAATCGGGCAGCGCGCCGAGGCCGCTGCCGCTCTGGATGGCGCGCATGATGGCGTAGACGTTGTTGACGGTGAGCGAGGGCTGGCGCAGGTCGTTGGCCGGGCGGCCGAGCCTGAGCAGCCAGTTGACGTCGGGCACCGGCGGGCTGCTGTCGTGGCCGTAGACGATGACCCGGTGATCGTCCAGGTCCTCGGGCGTGGCCGGCATGCCGTGGCGCTTGATGTAGCCGGGCGAGGCGAAAACGTGGACGTGGACGGTCAGCAGGTGCCGCTGGATCAGCTCCGCCTGGGTCGGGGGCGTCATGCGGATGGCGAGGTCGGCTTCGCGCATGCTGAGGTCCAGCGAGCGGTCGGTCAGGATGAGGTGGACCTCGATGTCCGGATAGGTCTCGAGGAACTCGTCGAGACGCGGCGCCAGCCAGGTCGAGCCGAAGGCGACGGTGGTGCTGATCCGCAGTTCGCCGCGCGGGCGCTCCTTGCTGTCGGTCAGCATGGCTTCCGCCATGGCGAGCTTGCCGAAGACGTCGTGGGCCGTGCGGTAAAGCAGGTCGCCTTGCTCGGTCAGTACCAGCCCCCGCGCGTGTCGGTGGAACAGCGGCACCTTCAAGCTATTTTCAAGGGCGCTGATCTGGCGGCTGACCGCCGACTGGCTCAGGTTCAGCCGTTCGCCGGCGTGGGTGAAACTGCCGGCCTCGGCGACGGCATGAAAGATCCGCAGCTTGTCCCAGTCCATGCGTGTCGCTCCGATCGGCCGCCGCCGTCTTGCCGGGGCGTGCCCGGACCGCTCGCCGCCGGCGAGAGCGGCCAGAGATAGCTAGGCAATGCATGAAAACGCGAGGCGAGGCAAGCGCGGCGTCGCGGCCGCCCAGCGGCCGCCCAGCGTCCATCGGCGACGGGCGCGCGACGGGCGTGCGGCCGATCGGGCGGCCTGGAGGGCGGCCTATTGGGCGGCCTCGACCTCCCGGGCCTCCGCCTCGGCCAGGAATTTCTCGGCCTCCAGCGCCGCCATGCAGCCCATGCCGGCCGCGGTCACGGCCTGGCGGTAGACCTTGTCGCGGACGTCGCCGGCCGCGAACACGCCGGGCAAATCGGTGGCGGTGGAATCGGGATGGGTGAGGATGTAGCCCTCGTCGTCCATCTTCAGCTTACCCCGGAACAGCCGGGTCGAGGGATCGTGGCCGATGGCGATGAACAGCCCGTCGAGCTCGAGGTCGCGCAGCTCTCCGGTTCTGACGTGGCGGACCCGCACGCCGGTCAGGCCGAGCGGCTCGTCGGTGCCCAGCGCGTCGTCCACCACGTGGTCCCACAGCATCTCGATCTTGGGGTTCTTGAACAGGCGGTCCTGCAGGATTTTCTCGGCCCGCAGCTCGTCGCGGCGATGGATCACCGTGACCTTGCTGGCGAAGTTGGTGAGAAAGATCGCCTCCTCGACGGCGGTGTTGCCGCCGCCGACCACGGCGACCTCCTTGCCGCGGTAGAAGAAGCCGTCGCAGGTGGCGCAGGCCGAGACGCCGAAGCCGCGGAACTTGGTCTCGCCGGGCAGCCCGAGCCAGCGCGCCTGGGCGCCGGTGGCGACGATCAAAGTGTCGCCGGTGTAGAGCGCGCCGGAATCGCCGACGCAGCGCACCGGCCGCGCCTCGAGATCGACCTCGACGATGAGGTCGCCGATCAGGCGGGTCCCGACGGCCTCGGCCTGGGCCTTCATCTGCTCCATCAGCCACGGGCCCTGGATCACCTCGGCGAAGCCGGGGTAATTCTCGACGTCCGTGGTGATCGACATCTGGCCGCCTTCCTGCAGGCCGGAGACCAGCAGGGGCTCGAGGTTGGCGCGGGCGGCGTAGATGGCGGCCGTGTAGCCGGCCGGTCCAGAGCCGAGGATCAGGACCTTGCTGTGATGAGTCTGGGGCATGGCGATGGGGCTTCCGGAAGTGCCGGCGGCGGCGCGGCCGCTCTCTCCTAGATACGGCGCGGCGGCCGGCGCTTCAAGCTTCGCGACGCGCCCCGGCATTCCCCGGCCGGCGGCGTGCCACAGTGACTTGGCGGCGCCACGGCGGCTGGGTAATATCATTACCCGAATCGCCGTCCGAATTGCCCTCGCTCGGCCGCGACTCTGCCGAAGGCAAGCCATGCGCCGCGTCAAGCTGGACAAGATCGACCTCAAGATCCTGCGCGACCTGCAGGACGAAGGGCGCATGACCAACGTCACCCTGGCGCAGCGCGCCGGCATTTCCGCGCCGCCGTGCCTGCGGCGCGTGCGGGCGCTCGAGCAGGCCGGCTTCATCCGCGGCTATCACGCCGACCTCGACGGCGAGCGCGTCGGCTTCGAGGTCGCCTTCTTCGCCCTCGTCGGTCTCGACAGTCAGTCCGAGAGCGTCTTGAGCGCGTTCGAGTCCGCCATGGCCGATTGGCCCGAGGTGCGCGAATGCCACATGGCCCGGGGCCCGCACGACTTCGTGCTCAAGATCGTCGCCCGCAACACCGCGCACGAGAACGAGCTGACGACGCGGCTGACCGCCGCGCCGCACGTCGCGACGGTGCAGACCATCCAGGTGATCAGGACGTCGAAGCGCCAGCCCGGCGTGCCGATCGACCCGGACCAGGCCGTCCCCGAGGTGTGAGCGGGCGCCGCGTCAGGCGAACTTGACCTTGAGAATCTCGTAGCTCTTGTCGCCCTTCGGTGTCGCGACGTCGACCGAATCGCCGACGCTCTTGCCGATCAGCGAGCGGCCCAGGGGCGAGTTGACCGCGAGGCGCCCCGCCTTGACGTCGGACTCGACCTCGCCGACGAGCTGGTAGGTGAGCTCCTCGTCGGTGTCCTCGTCGACGATGGTCACCGTGGCGCCGAACTTCACCGTCTTGCCGGACAGCGCCGACACGTCGATGACCTCGGAACGGGCGATCTTGTCTTCCAGCTCGGCCAGCCGGCCCTCGATGAAGCTCTGGCGCTCGCGCGCGGCATGGTACTCGGCATTCTCCGACAGATCGCCGTGCTCGCGGGCCTGGCTGATCGCGCGGATCACCTCGGGGCGGGCCACGGACTTGAGGTGCTTGAGCTCCTCTTCCATCTGGGCGAGGCCTTGCTTGGTGATGGGCATTCTCTGGGTCATGCGGGGAACCTCGATCGAAGACAACACAAACGGACCTGCGCCGGAGAAGGGCCCCGGCGGTCGGAACGACATGCCGTGCTAGAACGAGCCCCTAAAATAGGACTGTAGGGGAGCGACTTCAAGCTGACCGCGCCGCAGCGCCGCGATCGCCTGCACCGCGGCGCGGGCGCCGGACAGGGTGGTGTAGTAGGGAATCTGACGGACCAGCGCGGTGCGCCGGAGGGAAAAGCTGTCGGCGATCGCCTTGGCGCCCTCGGTCGTGTTGACCACCAGGTCGATGGTGCCCGAGATCATGGCGTCGACCACGTTCGGCCGGCCCTCGTAGACCTTCTTGATCGCTTCCACCGCTACGCCGGCGCTTTCCAGGTGCTTGGCCGTGCCGGCGGTGGCGACCAGGACGAAGCCCATGTCGATCAGGCTTCGCGCGAGCGCGGTGATGGCGGCCTTGTCGCGGTCGCGCACCGAGAGGAACACCCGCCCCGCGCTCGGCAGGCTGACGCCGGCGCCGGTCTGGGACTTCAGGAAGGCGCGGGCGAA
>JAWWCG010000151.1:0-7502 GCA_033720555.1 Kiloniellales bacterium
AACGCCGCCCATGCATGCCAGGCAGCCATGGACAATCGGGCGAGGGTCGGCCCGCTCAACGATGACATGGCCGAGTAGTTCGGCCTGGGCGGCCCGCAGGACGGCGATGATCCGGCGGCGCTCTACCAAACCGCCCGGCAGCTTGCCCTGGCGCGGTCGAAGGAGAGTGACCTGGTCGACGCCGCCGCGCTGCTTGAGCGGTCCGCCGAGCTCGGCTTCGCGCCGGCGCAGTACAACCTCGGAAAGGCCTATCGCGACGGCGCCGGCGTCGAGGTCGATCAGGAAAAGGCGGCGCACTGGTTCGAGCGTGCCGCCCGCCAGGGGCTCGCCAAGGCCCAGCGCCACATCGGCACGCGCTACGCCCAGGGCGAGGGCGTGCGCGAAGACACGGTGCAGGCGATCCTGTGGCTCACACTGGCGAGCGATCAGGGCTTGGTGACGGCCCAACGCAGTCTGAATCATGTGCTGGAGACCGCCAGCCAGGACGACCAGGAAGAGGCGCAACGCCTGGTCCGAGCCTGGAAGCCGGAACAGGAGCGCGAGGCGGCGATCAAGCTGAACATCGGCATCGGCATCAGCACGGGGCCGTGCGTCGTCGGCAATATGGGATCCTCCCAGCGCTTCGACTATTCAGTGCTGGGCGACCCGGTCAACCTGGCCTCGCGTCTCGAGGGGCAGACGAAGAACTACGGCGTCGGCCTGGTGATCGGGCCGCGCACCCACGGCCTGGCGGACGATTTCGCCGCCCTCGAGGTCGACCTGATCGCGGTCAAGGGCCGCCAGGAGGCGGAGCGGATCTTCACCCTGCGCGGCAACTCGGGGGTCAAGGACGCGCCCGAATTCGCGGCCCTCGACGCCCGTCACAAAGAGATGCTGGCGGCCTATCGCGCGCAGGAGTGGACGCGGGCGCGCAAGCTGCTCGACGACTGCACCCAGCTCGCGCCGGACCTCGAACAGCTCTACGACGTCTACCGGGACCGGATCGGCTACTTCCAGCTCCACCCGCCGGGCGAAAGCTGGGAAGGTGTCTACGTTGCGACGCAAAAGTAGTCGGGCGATCATCTCTTTATAGGTGAATTTTATAGTTGGAGCTGGTTCGTATTGGGCTCTCGATGGAAGATGCTTTCCAATAATGTTGGTCAGCGGGAGTGTCTGCATTCTGAATAACCAGGAGAACGAGAGCGTGGAAGAAATTTTCGCGCCAACGAATAGTGTTTCTTTGCATTTCATCGTTATGTCTCCGCAATCGCGGTCAGAATGAGGCAGGTACTGGAGACAGCCGATGGGAATAACTTACAAACAGCAGAAGGCCAACCAGCTCAACGCACAACAGAGCACGGGCCCGACCTCGCCGGAAGGCAAAGCTGCTTCGAGCAAGAACTCGACCAAGCATGGTCTCCTTGCGAAGTGCGCTCTCATGCCGGGCGATGATCTCGAAGAGTATAAGTCTCTACTGGTCATGTTGCATGAGGAATTCAACCCGATTGGCGGCTATAAAGGAACTCTCGTGAATGTTCTCGCTGATCTGTTCTGGCGCTTGCGACGCATACTTGAGATGGAGGGGCAGATTCTCGTTTACGCGAGACACTCGATTCGGCACGGCTTTGCCCGGGGCAAGGTCATCGAGGCGGAGAACAAGGCGATGGGGCTGGACGACCCCTTGAAACTATCCGACGAACCCACCATCAAGAGTCTGAATGGTGAAGCCGAGACCGCGAAAGCGGAAGTGGCGGAGGCGGAGGACAGCCTGGGTGGTGCCTTTCTCTTCAACCTCAAAAATGGCGATCCTTTAGCAAAGCTGGCCCGGCACGAGAGCCGGATCCGCAACGAGATCCGCAAGATCGTCGTCGAACTGAGGGAGTAGCCAGCAACGCAGGTCAACCCAAGACCTGACGATGGGAAACAGGTGCTGATAAGCGAACCCCGGCTGGCCTCTCTACTTGAGACCAACCGTGATGTCATTCGCCGAGGAACTGAAACATCCGCCTGAAAGGCCCCAAAACGTACCTAAGACGTAATGTTGGCGTGACTTGTGAAGGAAGTTGGGGCCGGCCAGGTTCCGCCTTGGCGCGTCCTCACGGGATCTGCTCGGTAGCTATTGTTGCGCGGGTTTTGCCGCGCAGCTCGCTCAGAGCCGCGCTCGGATAGGATGACACGCTGAAATACACGTAATAAGGGTAATTCCGTTTGCATAAAATGCTCCCTATGCGAAATCCAAAGCAGATTCGCCACTCTGATTCGCGGCTGAGCTTTTGCAAAACCTCTTAAAATATGGGATTTTTTGGCACCATAGCTAGCAGGGTCGAAATTTCAAAACGAACCCATTTTCTATTTATAGAAGAAAGATAGGCATGATATAGCGAGCAGAGTATGAAAAGAATGTCCTCAGTCAGCGGGCCGCAGACCTCACGCTGAGTCCGACGCTTTCGGGCGCGAAGCAGCGCCGAGGATCGGCGCGCCTGCATATTTCTGCCGTATTTGAGGCGCATGCTCGAGGCTAAGGTGGGGTTCCAACAGCAGGTGCTCGAGCGATGCTCCCGCTCAGCGGGTATCAGACCGCGAATCCCTTGCGGGATCGCTTTATCGTCGCCTTTCCCTTGAAGCCGTCGGAGGATCCGAGCGTCAAGGGCGGGGTGACGGCGTTGTTTCAGAACGAAGACGGCATCTATTACGTCGTCGACGATCCGCCCATGCTGGGGGCCTGGCCGCTGCGCTTGGTCGAGCAGGAATATCACCGGACCAAATCCCTGAAGCCGGCCGAGCTGAGCTCGGAACAGGTGGCCGCGCGTTGGATCGTGTCGTATCTCAGGTTCCTCTGCCCGTCGGTTCTCGAGGACGCCAACGGGCCGGCGCCCGAGCCGCAATCCAGCCCGTGATTCCGCTTGGCCGATCAAGGAGCTGGACTCATGCTGACAGCGACGAAGATTCTCTGCCGGTTGTGGCGATGCGCGGTGCCGAGCGAGCCTGCGCGGCAGGGCAGCGGCGCCGGCGCCTCGCGTGACGACCTGACCGCCATCCGCGGCATCGGGATCGCCACCCAGGACCGGCTTTATCGCGCCGGCATCAGATCCTTTTCCCAATTGGCGCAGGCGTCGCCGGAGCGCCTGCGCGAAATTCTCGGCTCCCTGGCGCGCGGCGCCCGGGTCGAGACCTGGATCGAGGACGCCGCCGGCCAGGCGAAGGCGAAGTGAACGGGCGGCTCGCGCCGCGAAAGATCAGCGATGGACATCGGTTACCGCCAACCCCGCGAGCTCATTTCGCCGGACCTTCTGCTGGTGTGCCATGCCGCGAGGATCCTGCGCCTCAAGGAGTTCGACCTGATGCGCGCCGCCTGGCAGAGCTGGTTCGGTCAGACGCCCGACGACAAGATCGTCGAGCGGATCTTCGTCGCCTATCTCTTTCATCAAAAGGTGCCGCACTGGCTCAGGCATTTCGCCCGGCGGGTGGTTCGCGAGAGCGAGCGCGGGTCGATCGATCCGCGGCTCTTGGGCGATGGAGACTATCCGCGCCAGGAGCCGCTCGCCGAGCCGGGCGAGGGCTACGTCACCGCGATCTATATCGCGGCCGTCGTGATCGCGTTCCTCGTCCTGGCCGGCTAGAGAGTTTTCCGTTCTCACGGAACCGGCCCACACCCCCGCCCGGCCACCCCTCGCATAGGATGGCATGGGGGGCCGGGCGGGGGTGTGGGCTGGTGCGACTCCACGTGAGTGGAAAATGCTCTAACTCGCGATCGCCCGCACTTTCGGGCGGCCAGCCGCGGCCGTCAGATGGCCTCGCCCATGAGGTAGGTGGGCAGCCAGGTGGCGATCCCGGGAAAGACGCACAGGATCACGATGCCCAGCACCATCATGAGCATATAGGGCAGGGAGCCCTTGAGGATGGTCTGCAGCGGCACGTCGGGCGTGATGCCATTGATCACGAAGAGGTTGAGGCCGACCGGCGGGGTGATCAGGCCGATCTCCATGTTGATCGTGAAGACCACGGCGAACCAGTAGGGATCAAAGCCGGCCTGGGTGATGATCGGCAGCAGGATCGGCGCCGTCATCAGGATCACCGCGACCGGCGGCAGGAAGAATCCGGCGATCAGCAGGAACACGTTGATGATGGCGATCAGGACCCAGGGGCTGACCGCCAGATCGGCGATCCACTGCGCGACCGACTGGGTGACGAAGGTGAGCGACAGGGCATAGGAGAACAGTTCCGAGGCGCCGATGATCATCATGATCATGATCGATTCCTTGATCGAATCCCGGAACACGGCGACCAGCGGGCGGACCTTCCACATGCGATAGATCAACACCACCAGCAGGATGCAGAACAGCGCGCCGGCGCCCGCCGCCTCCGACGGGGTGGCGACGCCGCCATAGAGCACGTAGAGGATGCCGACGATGATCAGCAGGAACGGCACCACCCGGGGCAGCGCCTCGAGCTTCTGGCCCAGGGTGAAGGCGACGTCGCGGCCGGAGAAGTCGTGCCCCTCGATCCGGGCGGCGATGAAGGTCCACAGCATGAACAGGGCGATCAGCATCGCGCCGGGCAGGATGCCGGCGATGAAAAGCCGGCCGATCGAGGTCTCGGTGGCGATGCCGTAGACGATCATGGTCACCGACGGCGGGATCAGGATCCCCAGGGTGCCGCCGGCGGCGATCGAGCCGGTCGCGATCGAGGCCGGGTAGCCGCGCTTCAGCATCTCCGGGATGCCCATCTTGCCGATCGCCGCGCAGGTCGCCGGCGAGGAGCCCGACAAGGCCGCGAAGATTCCGCAGGCGCCCAGGTTGGACAGCACCAGGCCGCCGGGCACGCGGTAGAGCCAACGGTCGAGCGCCTCGTAGAGGTCGCGGCCGGCCGGGCTCGAGGCGACCGCCGCGCCCATCAGGATGAACATGGGGATCGACACCAGGCCGAAGGAATTGAGCCCGCCGAAGAAGGTCTCGCCCAGGGTCTCGATCACGCCCCAGCCGTCGTAGAGCACGAGCGTGCCGACCGAGACCGCGCCCAGGGCGAAGGCGATCGGCATGCCGGTGACGAGCAGGGCCAAGAGGGCCGCAAGGACCAGCAGGCCGATCTCAAGCGGCGTCATGGCGTGCTCCTTCCCCGCTGACTTTGCCGGCCCCGCCAGATCCCCCCGCCCTGGCGTCGCGCTCGCGCAGCTTGATCAGCTCGGAGACGTACTGCAGGCAGAGGAGCCCGATGCCGAGCGGCAGGGGCAGCAGCGGAATCCAGAGCGGCAGGGCCCAAACCGTGTCGGTCGTCCAGCCGCCGACCAGCGCCTCGTGCAGGAAGATCCAGCCGGCCCAGGCCAGGACCGCGCAGAACGCCAGGCTGACCAGGCCGCCCACCAGCTCCAGCCAGAACCGGACCCGCGGCCCGGCCAGGTTCGGCACCAGATCGACGCCGACGTGGCCGCGATAGAGCAGGACGTAGGGCGAGCCGAGGAAGGTCGCCGCCATCAAGGAGTAGATGACGAACTCGGTCTGCCAGATCGTGCTCGCGTTGAGGATATAGCGAACCACGATCATCTCGCACACCACCAGCACCGCCGCCAGCAGAAGCAGCATGGCGATCGCACCGGACAGGCGCGAGACTTGGTCCATCACGCGCGAGAACGCGACCACGGCCTTCCCCCCCATGCCATCGGCGCCGCCCCCGGCCCCGCCGCCGGCGCCCTTCGACGCGCCGGCGGCCGGGGGTTCGCGCAGGTCTTATTCGACCGCCAGGGCCTTATCGATCAGCTCGGCGCCGCCGGGGACCTCCTCGGCGAATATCTTGTAGGAGCTGTCCTTGGCGACGGCCAGCCAGGCGTCGTAGTCCTCCTGGGACATCTCGACCACCTCGACGCCGGCCTCCTTGTAGCGGTCGATCATCGCCTGATCGAGTTTCTTGGCCTCGTCGAAGAAGTACTCTTCGGCCTTCTGGCCGGCGGCCATGACCGCTTCCTGCTGCTCAGGGGTCAGCTTGTCGTAGCTGCGCTTCGACATGAGGATCGGCTCGTACATGAACCAAAGCGCATTCGCGCCCGGCGCCGTCAGGCACGAGACCTGCTCGTACAGGCGGTAAGACACGAAAGAGCCGGAAGAGGTGTTGGCCGCATCCAGGACGCCGGTCTGCATGGCCGTGTAGATCTCGGAGGACGGCATCGAGGAGATCGACGCCCCCGCCGCGGCGAGCATCTGCTCGAACGCCGGCCCGGCGGCGCGAGTCACCTGGCCTTCGATGGAATCCGGGCCGCGGATGCACTCCTTCTTGGAGGCGAAGGCGCCGGCGAGCCAGGCATCCGCCACCACCACGACGCCTGCGTCGTTGATGATCTTCTTGATGTCTTCCATGAAGGGCGAGTCGTTGAGCCGCTTGGCGCGGTCGTGATTGCGCACCAGGCCCGGCATGAGCGTCGCCGAGAACTGGGGATGACGGCCCGAGGCGTAGTCCAGGGGGAAGGCCGAGAGGTCGATCTGCCCCTTGGTGAGGGCGCCCCACTGCTCCTTCGGCTTGACCAGGGAGCTGCCGGGATAGACCTGCACCTCGAGGCCGACGTCGGCGGCGGTGATCTCCTTGGCGATGATCTGCACCATCTCGTCGCGGACGTCGCCCTTCCCGCCGGGCCATTGGTGCGAGGCCTTGAGCGTCTCCGCGCTGGCGGAAAAGGCGATGACGGTGGTCGCGAGGAACGCGGCCAGCGCCGTCGACGCATGCTTGTCGGACTTGCCTTTCATACCTGATGTCCTCCCTGTCTCTCGTTATGTTTTGCGGGCGGCAAAGTGCCGGTCTCGGCGCGGCTCGCTGAATCTGCCTGACATTGCCGGTCGCCCACCGTTTTTCCGGATGCGAAAGGTTAGGCTGGCAAGGCCGGGGAAATCAAGCGCGACCCGAGGCCCGCCGGCGCCCGCGTCGTTGACCCCTTCAGCAACTTGCCGCAGGATGATGGCGTCAGCACCAGGCGATAACTGGTGAGGCAACAAAGACTTCGGCGCCTTCCGAGCGTCCCTCGCGGCCGGGCTTCGCGCTCCGGCCGGGAGCTTGGGCCGTGACGCGCGCCGCAACGAAACAGGGAGCGAAGAGGATGGCATTTAACTGGAAGAGAACGGCCTTCGCGCTCGGCCTTAGCGCCGGCCTGTCGCTGACCACCCTGGCGACGCAGCCGGTGCAGGCGGAGACGCCGCCCAACATGCTCGTCATGGGCATGCGGATCGACGACATCATCACCCTCGATCCGGCCGAGGTGTTCGAGCTTTCGGCCGGCGAGATCATCGCCAACATCTACGACCGGGTGACGATGTTCGAGCCCGAGGACCTCTCGACGCTGGTCGGCGGCGTGGTCGAGAGTTGGGAGATCTCCGATGACGGCAAGACCATCACCTTCGCCATGCGCGACGGCCAGAGCTTTCATTCCGGCAACCCTGTGCGCGCCCAGGACGCGGTCTACTCGCTGCAGCGGGTGGTGAAGCTCAACAAGACGCCCGCCTTCATCTTCACGCAATTCGGCTGGAACGCGGACAACGTCGACG
>JAWWCG010000152.1:0-7493 GCA_033720555.1 Kiloniellales bacterium
CCTTCATGGCGCCGTAGTTAAAGGTGTAGCCGGCGTCCTGGCTCTTGGCCGCCCAGATCAGGGTCTCGTGGGCGTTGGTGAAGCGCCGGCCGCGGAAGTTGGGCATGGGGTTCGACTTGTGCCAGACCACGTCGTTGAGGATCCAATAGCCGAGATCCTGGAGCGCGGCGCCGACCCGGAAGATGTTGTGATAGCTGCCGATCACCCAGATCGTGCCGTTGTCCTTCAGGACCCGGCGCGCGGCGGTCAGCCAGCGGTGGGTGAAGCGGTCGTAGGCCGCCAGGTCGTCGAAGCGGTCCCAGGCCTCCTCGACCCCGTCGACGCGCGAGTGGTTGGGCCGGGTGAGCTCGCCGGCCAGTTGTAGATTGTACGGCGGATCGGCGAACACCAGATCGACCGACCGCTCCGGCAAGCGGTCCATGATCTCGACGCAATCGCCGGCCTGGATCGTATTCCAGTCCCCCACCCTGTACCCCCTGCGATACAAGCCCCCTCGACTAGGGCACCATGGTGCGGGATACGGGACTCCGCGTCAAGAGTCTATGAGTCTCAAAGGCTTATGGTTAAGCTTTTGAGGAACCGTTCAGGGCCTCGCGGATCGGGGCGAAGGATCGCCGGTGGTGCGGCGTGACGCCGAGCCGGCGCAGGGCCCGGTGATGGGCGCCGGTGCCGTAGCCGGCGTTGGTCTCCCAGCCGTAGCCCGGATGGCGCTCGGCGAGGCCCGCCATCAGCCGGTCGCGGGTCACCTTGGCGGCGATCGAGGCGGCGGCGATGGACAGGCACCGGGCGTCGCCGCCGACCACCGTCGCGACGCGGCAGGCCAGCGCCGGCGCGCGGTTGCCGTCGACCAGCGCGATGTCGGGCTGGCGGCCGAAGGCGGCGACCGCCCGCGCCATGGCGAGCAGGCTGGCCTGCAGGATGTTGAGGCGGTCGATCTCCTCGACGCTGGCCTCGCCGAGGGCGAAGCGGAGCGCCGGCTCGCCGGCCGCGGCGAGCGCCAGCATCTCCTCGAAGATCGCCTCGCGGGTCGGCCGCGCGAGCCTTTTCGAATCGTCCAGCGCGGCCCGGAAGCCGGGCGACAGGCGGGCCGGCTCGAGCCACGCGGCGGCGGCGGTGACCGGCCCGGCCCAGGGCCCGCGGCCGGCCTCGTCGATGCCGACCACGATCCGGCCCGCCGCCGCGCCGTGTTCCGTTTCCATGACGAAATCGGGCATCGCCGCGCCGCCTCACGTACGCCGGTTGCGTCCGGAGGGCGGGCCCATGCCGGGCTCGAGCCCGTGGTCGTGGCGGCGCGGCGTGCCGGCGCGCCGCGGCATGATGTCGCCCATCCAGCGGGTCGCGCCGGAGGCCATGTCGACCATGTTCGCGGAGGGATCGCGCCGGACCGTGCGGAACAGGAAGGCGGCCTCGCGTCCGTAGGCGAGGCGCAGCGTCTCGCGCGCCGAGGTGACGCCCAGCAGCACGATGTTGTGCAGCCGGCGCGCCGATTCCAGCCACACCGGGCCGAACATCAGCGAAATCACGGTCACCGCCACGATCAGGCGCTGCGCCTCGTAGGAGACCGCGCCGACCGCGAGGCCGAGGGCGGCGAGGACGAAGGAGAACTCGCCGATCTGGGCCAGGAGGACGCCGGACAGGAAGGCCCGCGGCCAGCTCTCGCCGAGCAGCCTGATGACCGTGATGTTGAGCGCCGTCTTGAACACGGTGAGGAAGACGACGATGACCAGCACCGTCCAGATGTTGTTCCAGATGTAGTCCAGGTCGATCAGCAGGCCGATGGACAGGAAGAAGATCATCAGCAGCACCGTCTGGATCGGCGCCGTGTGGCGCATCATGACCCGCCGCGCCGTCGAGTTGCCGACCACCAGGCCGGCCAGGAAGGCGCCGTAGGCGACCGACAGGCCGAGCAGCCCGGTGATCGCCGCGGTGCCGAAGCAGAAGCCGAGCCCGACCAGCGGCATGAGGTCCGGGTTGCTGCCGATCAGCCGTGCGAACGGCAGGCGCAGCCGCCGGCGCCGGCTCAGGTAGACGATCAGGATCGCGAGGAAAACGATCGAGCCGACGATCTTGGCCAGGGCGCTGAGTTCCAGCGAGCCGCCGCCGCGGAACGAGCCGACGATCAGCATCATCGGCACCACGGCCAGGTCCTGGGCGATCAGGACGCCGACCGTGATCTGGCCGACGCGGCTGCGCAGCTCGCCGATCTCCTCCAGCATCTTGATGGCGACCGCGGTCGAGGAGATGGCCGCCACGAAGCCGAGCAGGACGATGCGCGGGGTCGACCAATCGAGCACCGCGCCGATCCCCCACATGACGGCGAGGGCGGCGACGATCTGGGCCAGCGTCGTCACCACCGCGATCTTCCAGACCTCGCGGATGCCGCGCAGCGACATCTCCATGGCGATCAGGAACAGCAGCATGAGGACGCCGAGCTCGGCCAGGATCTCGACGAAGGCGCGGTTCTCGACCAGGCCGAGGCCGGAGGGGCCGAGGATGACCCCGGCCACGATATAGCCGAGCACCGCCGGCTGGCGCAGGCGCTGCATGGTCATGCCGCAGGCCAGGGCCGCGACCACGACGATGGCGAGGGCGGTGAGCTGGGCGTGTTCCTGCACCGACTCCATGGGCGGGAGTCTACACGCGGCGCCGGAGGGAGGCGAGGACAGGGCAAGGCGTCGCCACTGGGCGTCACTGGGCGCCACTGGGCGCCGTCGGGCGGTGCGTCGGGCGGTGCGTCGGGCGCCGTCGCGGGTCCGCGGGTCGCCGGATTTTTTGACCCAGGTCAAAGCATCGGCTCGCCCCGGGCGTCATGCTGCGCGCGCTATTTCCGGTTGCTGAGTCCGGCGGCGGGCGGCGGCGGGCTCGGTGTGCCGGCGGGCGTCCGAAGCGGGCGGTCGAGAGAGGACGAGATGGCGAACAGGATCGAAGGCGAGGGGCGAGCGTACGCCTCAGGGGGCGAAGAGGCGTCGCTGGGCCTGCGTCCGGAGCGCTCAGCGGCGGCGGACGGCGCGCGAAGCGTCCTGGTTTGGGACCTGCTGGTCCGCGTCTGCCATTGGCTGCTGGCGATCACGTTCTTCGTCGCCTATTTCACCGAGGACGAGCTGCTGAGCGTTCATGCCTGGGCCGGCTACGTCGTCGGCGGCATCGTCGTGCTGCGCGTGATCTGGGGTTTCGTCGGGCCGAAGCACGCGCGTTTCAGCGACTTCCTGTTCGGCCCGTGGAAGGTCTGGCGCTATCTGCTCGCTCTTGTCTCGTTCCGGGCGGAGCGCTACCTCGGCCACAGCCCGGCCGGCGCGGCCATGGTCTTCGCGCTGCTGATCGGCCTGGCCGCGACCGTGTGGTCGGGACTGGAGATCTACGCCATCAAGGAGAACGCCGGTCCGCTGGCCGGCGCGCCGCTGGTCGCCAGCGCCCTGGCGGACGACGAGTCCCAGCGCGCCGGCGGGCGCCGCGGCACGGACGACTTCTGGGAGGAGGCCCACGAGCTGCTGGCGAACCTCACGCTCGCGCTGGTCATCCTCCACATCCTCGGCGTCGGCCTGGCAAGCGTCGTGCACCGGGAGAACCTCGCCCGCGCCATGGTGACCGGGCGAAAGCGGGCGGAATAGGTGGCTCCCTTGGCGCGCGGTCTTGGCTCGGAGGCGGCGACTCTTCCGAAGCCCCGGTCGCGGGCGTTGCGCCTGCGCGCGGTCTTGGCGGCCGTGCTGGCCTTGGGCGTCGTCCTCGCTGTCCGGGCGAGCGGGGCGGGCGAGCAGGAACCCTTCGCCTGCGCCCAGGTCTCGGCGACGCCCGAGGTCTCCGAGGCCTTCGCGGCCTACTGCGGGCGATGCCACACGGCGCAGAAGCTCTCCAAGTCCTACTTCGGGGCCGCCGACGCCCAAAGCGCGGCCCGCCTGGAGGCCGAGCTTGCCGCGTTCCTCAATCGGCACAGCGGCTGCCCGCACCGCCATCACGAAGAGATCGCCGCCTGGCTCAGGCAGCTTTCCGCGCCGCAATGATTGCCGGGAAAGCCGCGCGATAGGCCGCGGCGGGCCGGCGGGCGCTCAATCCGTTTGATCGGCCTGCGCGCCTTCGGGCGCCAGCAGCCAGCGGAAGACCGCGGTGGCCGCGGCCGCGCCCAAGAGCTGGGCGACGATGAAGCCGGGGGCGTCGATCGGACGGATACCGGAGAAGGTATCGGTCAGGCTGCGCGCGATGGTGACCGCCGGATTGGCGAAGGAGGTCGAGGCGGTGAACCAGTAGCCGGCGGTGATGAACAGGCCGACCGCGTAGGGCACCGCCTCGGGGCGCGCCTTGAGGCAGCCGAGGATGGTCGCCACCAGCCCGAAGGCGGCGATGAACTCGGCGGTCCATTGCGGGAAGCCGCTGCGCAGGGTGGTGGAAAGCTGCAACAGCGGCTCGGCGAACATGACGTGGGCGGACCAGGTGCCGGCGAGGCCGCCCAGGATCTGCGCCGCCACGTAGGCCCCGGCCGCCGCGGCGCCGATCTCGCCGCGCAGGCGGAAGGCGAGGGTCACCGCCGGGTTGAAATGGGCGCCGCTGAGCGGGCCGAACACCAGGATCAGGACCGCCAGGATGGCGCCGGTGGCGATCGTGTTGCCGAGCAGGGCGAGCGCCACGTTGCCGTCGGCAAGGCGCTCGGCCATGATGCCCGAGCCGACCACCGTGGCGAGCAGGAAGGCGGTGCCGAGGGCCTCGGCCACCAACTGACGCGTGGTGACGCTCGAGGCGGCGCGCGCCCGGCGCTCCGCCAAGCGCTCTGCGGCGGCGCTTTCGCTCATGCCGATTCGCGCAGCGGCGCGCCCATCTCGTCGAGGCGCTTCTGCAGGCTCAGGCGGTCGAGGGAGGCGATCGGCAGGCTGATGAAAATGCCGATGCGGTTGGCGATATAGCCGTAGACGCGGGCGAACAGGGCGCGCTTCTCAGCCTCCGCCCCCTCGAACGCGGCGGGATCCTCGAATGGCCAATGGGCGCTCATCGGCTGTCCCGGCCACACCGGGCAGACCTCGCCGGCCGCCTTGTCGCAGACGGTGAAGACGAAATCCATCTTCGGCGCGTCGGGCTCGGCGAAGACGTCCCAGCTCTTGCAGCGCAGGTCCTCGGTCGGATGGTTGAACTGTTTCAGGAGGTCGAGGGCGTAGGGGTTGATCGCGCCGGCCGGATGGCTGCCGGCGCTGAACGCCCGGAACCGGGCGCGTCCCTCGCGCGCGAGGATCGCCTCGGCCATGATGCTGCGGGCCGAATTCCCGGCGCAGAGGAACAGCACGTTGTAGACCTTGTCGGAAGACCTCTCCTCAGGCAAGGCGCACTCCCCGTCGTTGATGGCGCGTCACCGTTGCGTGGCCGGCTGGCTCGTCGTCTGGACCGATGCCTGGTTCGATGCGTGGGCCGACCCCCGGCTAGCACGCCGGCGCGCTCGGGCGGTCGGGCGCCAGGCCGGCGCAGAGCTCTGGACGGCCCTGGCAGCAGTCGTCGCTGAGAAAGGCCAGGAGCCGGCGCGTGCCCGCCAGATCGACCCGGTAGATTATCTGCCGGCTGCGACGATGGAATGACAGCAGCCCGGCGCGCTCGAGTTGGGCCAGGTGGAACGAAAGCGTGGCCGGCGTCACCTGCAGCCGGGCGGCGATCTCGCCGGCCGGCAGGCCGCCGGGCGCCTCTCGCACCATGAGGCGAAAGGCCGCCAGGCGGGTCTCGTGGGCCAGCGCCGAAAGCGCCAGGACGGCTTGGGTCAGCTCCATATTTTGATATTTAAACGATTATCAAAATATGAGCAAGCGGAAAGCCATGCACTGTCCTCGGCCGGATCCTCGGCCGGATCACTTGGGCGGATCTCTTGGGCGGCCCGTGCCTCGATCGCGGCAAGCCCGGCCGCGAGGCCGTTAGCGCGCCATGAGCACCGGGATGGTCATGCTCGCGAGAATGCTCCGGCTGACGCCGCCCAGCACCAGCTCGCGGAAGCGGGCGTGGCCGTAGAGACCCATGACCAGGAGGTCGCTGCCCGAGTCCGACAGCCACGACAGGATGGCGTCGCCTTCGTCAAGGTCCGGCGCGGCGATCGCGTGGGCCTCGGCCTTGATGCCGTGGCGGGCCAGGTTCAAGGCGATGTCGGCGCCCGGCTCCGCGCCGTGGGCGCCGCTTCTGCCTTGCGGATTGACGACCACGACGTGGACCTGCTCGGCCGCCTCCAGGAGCGGCATGGCGTCGCTCACCGCCCGGGCCGCCTCGCGCCCGCCGTCCCAGGCGAGCGTGACGGTCCGGCCGATGCGCCGCGGCGCGCCGATGTAGGGCACCGCCAGCACCGGCCGGCCGGCCGACAGCACCAGGTCCTCGACCACGTGCCGGCCGGCGGGGCCGGGCGCGTCGGGGTCGACCTGGCCGACCACCGCCAGGTCGGCGTAGCGGGCGTGCTGGGCCATGAGCGTCGCCACGTCGTTGGCCGCGGCGCGCGCGATGCGGGTGTCGGCCTTGACGCCCTCGCGGTCGGCCTTGGCCGCGAACGCCTCGACGGCGGCCTTGGCCGCTTCCTCGGCGCCGGCGCGCTGTTCGGCGACGGTATCGCGGGGCAACTGCGCCGTGACGAAGCCGGGCAGCTCCGGTTCGCAGATGACATAGAGCCCGGTCAGATGCGCGTCGTGGGCCGTGGCGAGGTCGATCGCCGCCTGGACCCGGCTGCTGTTGGCTTTCGTCTCGTCGATGTGGACGAGAAGGGTCTTGTAGGCCATGTCTTACGCTCCCCAGGGTTGCCGTCGCACTGTGGCCCGGCCGCCGCCGTCACGGCAAGACTGTTCCAGGCCGCGGCGCCCCCGCGCATTGACCTGGGTCAACCCGCACGCCGGCGCCTTGAGACCACCGCCGCACCCGATCGCCCGCCCGCGATTCGCCTTCCCATAGCGCCCGCGCGGAGGCAGGATAGGCGTCAATCGTGCAACGCGAACACGTGCCGCGCGAACACGTGAAAGGAAGGCCGAGATGACGGGCTGGAGAGGCAGCCGAACCCCACTGGGGACCCTGGGGCAAAGCCTGGGGCAAAGCCTGGCGCGAACCCTGGCGAGAGCGCTGGCGTCGGCGCTGCTGGCGGGCGCCGTCGGCAGCGGCGCCGCGCTCGCCCAGGTGAGCGACGAGGAGGCCGCGCGCCAGATCGAGGAGAGCTACGGCGTCGAAGTCCTCGACGTGCGCGAGGACGAGATCGACGAACGGGTGGTCTGGCTGGTCACCTTCATGGTGCCGGGCGGCGACTCGAACGCGGCCTTCATGGTGAGCTGCCTCGCGGTCGACCAGGAGACGGGCGAGCTGGTGCCGTCCTTCCGCCACGGGGCGAGCGGCTACGAGCTGCCCGGCGGGCTGCGCGGCGACAAAAGCGGGCTGCGCCCCGACGCCATGCGCAGCGGCGTCTGGCGCTGAGGCGGCGCAAAGCGCCGGCCGGGCGCCGGGCCGCCACCTCCGACCGCCAAGCCCACCCCGCCGCCTCAGGCGAGATCCTTCGGGCGGACGAA
>JAWWCG010000153.1:0-7487 GCA_033720555.1 Kiloniellales bacterium
AGACCCAGCGCCAGCACGTCACCTGGGAGGAGCGGGTCCTGCTCCCCCTCGCGCGCCAGCGTCTGACGCCCGAGGACCTCGACGCGATCGGCCGCAACATGGCCGCCCGCCGGGACGTCGCCTACCCGAACTGAGCGCGCGCCGACGCAAGGCGCCGGCGCCGCCGCTCAGTGCGCGTCGGCCCAGTTCCGGGCGACGCCGGCGTCGACCACCAGCGGCACGGACAGCGCGCGAGCCGGCCCGCAGGCCCCTTCCATCACCTCGGTGACCAGGGCGACGGTTTGCTCGACCTCGGCCTCGGGCACCTCGAACAACAGCTCGTCGTGGACCTGGAGCAGCATGCGCGCGGCGAGCTTGGCGCCCGCCAGCGCGCCGGGCACGCGGATCATGGCCCGCTTGATGATGTCGGCGGCCGAGCCCTGGATCGGCGCGTTGATGGCGGCGCGCTCAGAGAAGCTGCGCCGCGCCGGGTTCTTGTCGCGGATGCCGGGCACGTGCACCTTGCGCCCGAACAGCGTGGTGACGAAGCCCTGCTCCCGGCACTCGGCCTTGGTGCGCTGCATGTAGTCGCGAATCCCGGGATAGCGCTCGAAATAGGCCTCGATGTAGGCCTTCGCCTCGGCCTGGGGGATGCCCAGGTTGTTGGCCAGGCCGAAGGCGGAGATGCCGTAGATGATGCCGAAATTGATCGCCTTGGCCTTGCGCCGCACCATGGGGTCCATGCCCTCGACCGGGATCCCGAACACCTGGGCGGCGGTGATCGCGTGGATGTCCTGGCCGTCCAGGAAGGCCTGGCGCAGCGGCTCGACCTCGGCCATGTGGGCGGCCAGCCTGAGCTCGATCTGGCTGTAGTCCAGGCTGACGAGCTGCATGCCCTTCTCGGCGACGAAGGCGCGGCGGATCTTGCGGCCCTCCTCGGTGCGCACCGGGATGTTCTGGAGGTTCGGGTCGTTCGAGGATAGCCGGCCGGTCGAGGCCACCGCCTGGCTGTAGGAGGTGTGGACCCGCCCGGTCTCGGGATTGATCTGCTCCTGGAGCGCGTCGGTGTAGGTGCTCTTGAGCTTGGTGAGCTGGCGCCAGTCGAGCACCCGCGCCGGCAGGTCGTGGCCCTGGGCGGCCAGATACTGCAGCACGTCGGCGCCGGTGGCGTAGGCGCCGCTCTTGCCCTTCTTGCCGCCGCCCAGGCCCAGCTCGTCGAACAGCACCTCGCCGAGCTGCTTGGGCGAGCCGATGGTGAACTCGCGCCCGGCCAGCGCGTAGATCTCCTGCTCCAGCTCGGCCGCGCGCTTGGCGAAATCGTTGGAGAGCCGCGCCAAGGCCGCCTTGTCCACCTTGATGCCGGCCAGCTCCATGTCGGTCAGCACCGGCACCAGCGGCCGCTCGAGGGTCTCGTAGACCGTCACCAGGCGCTCGGCCAGGAGACGCGGCTTCAAGACCTGGTGCAGGCGCAGGGTCACCTCGGCGTCCTCGGCGGCGTAGTCCAGCGCCTTGTCGAGCGGCACCAGATCGAAGGTCACCTGGCTCCGGCCGCTGCCGGCCACGTCCTTGAACTTGATGGTCTCGTGGCCGAGGTGAAGCTCGGCCAGCTCGTCCATGCCGTGGCCGTGGGCGCCGCCGTCGAGCACGTAGCTGAGCAGCATGGTGTCGTCGATCGGCGCCACGGCGATGCCGTGGCGGGCGAAGACCAGCATGTCGTACTTGAGATTCTGGCCCACCTTCAGCACCCCCGGGTCCTCGAGCAGCGGCTTCAGGGCCGCCAGGGCCTCGTCGCGCGGCATCTGGCCGGCGACCAGGCCGCCGCTGTCGCCGGCCAGGTCGAGCTCGCCGTCGGGCGCGCCCTGACGGTGACCCAGCGGGATGTAGCAGGCCGCCCCCGCGACGACCGAGAGGGAGACGCCGACCAGCTCGGCGCGCAAGGGATCGAGGCCGGTGGTCTCGGTGTCGACCGCGACCAGGCCCTTGGCCTCGGCCTCGGCGATCCAGCCCCGGAGGGCGGCCAGGTCGCGCACCATCTGGTAGCCGGCCGCCGCGCCCGCCGGCGCCTTGGCCTCCGCCTCGCCGCCGCCCAGCCGATCGGCCAAGCGGGTGAGGATCGAGCGGAACTCGTAGCGCTCGAGGAACGCCCGCAACGCCTCCGGATCGGGCTCGCGGAGGCGAAAGTCCGCCAGGTCCTCCGCGACCGGCACGTCGTCCTTCAAGGTGACCAGCCGCCGGCTGATCCGCGCCTGCTCGGCGAACTCGATCAGGTTCTCACGCCGCTTGGGCTGCTTGATCTCCTCGGCGCGCGCCAAGAGGGCCTCGAGGTCGCCGTAGGCCTCGATCAGTTGCGCGGCGGTCTTGACGCCGATGCCCGGCACGCCGGGCACGTTGTCGACCGAATCGCCGGCCAGCGCCTGCACCTCGACCACCTTCTCCGGCGGCACGCCGAACTTGGCAACCACCTCGTCCGGGCCGATCGGCTGGTTCTTCATCGGGTCCATCATGACGATGCCGTCGCCGACGAGCTGCATCAGGTCCTTGTCCGAGGAGATGATGGTCACCTCGATCCCCGCCGCCGCCGCCCGGCGGGCGTAGGTCGCGATGATGTCGTCGGCCTCGTAGTTCTCCATCTCGATGCAGGGCAGATTGAAGGCGCGCGTCGCCTCGCGGATCATCTCGAACTGGGGCACCAAATCCTCCGGCGGATCGGGGCGGTGGGCCTTGTACTCGGGATAGAAGTCGTTGCGGAAGCTGGTCTTGCCCTTGTCGAAGACGACCGCGATGCCGTCGGCGTCGGACTCCCGCAGCAGCTTCAGGATCATGTTGGAGAAGCCGAAGGTCGCGTTGGTCGGCGTGCCGTCGCTGCTCATGCGCGGCGGAATCGCGAAGTAGGCCCGGAAGATGTAGCCGGAGCCGTCGATCAGATAGAGATGCTTGAAGGGGGCGGCCTTGCTCATGGGACGGCTCTCGTCATGGGACGCGGCAGAATGCCGGAGGCCCCGGCGAGAGTCGAGGGGCGGACTGGCCGGCCGCGGCGCCGCCCGTGAGTCTCGCGGCCGGCCCCGGAAGCCCGCTCGGCTATGGATCGCCACGCCGACGCCCTACCTGCTCGGCCACAGGGCCGCTGTGACAGGTTCGCTGTGGAACGGCCGCTGTGGAAGCGCCTCGCCTGCGACGTTTCGCGCGCGGCCGATATCGAGAGAGAAAGAGAGAACGGGATCCGCCCATGGCGATTCATCGCCCGCTTCGCGAACCGGCCGCGGGCCCCGGCCGGCCCGCCCGCCGCGCGCTTCGGCGCCGCCGAGGGGGCCGGCGCCTGGGTCAACGACGTCCACGCGCAGCTCAACCGCACCCGGGTCAAGGCGGTCTGCCGGCCGACTTCGCGGGCGGCGGTCCAGAGCCTGGTGCGCCGGGCGGCCGAGGAAGGTGTGGCGCTGTGCGTCGCCGGCGGCCGCCATGCCATGGGCGGCCAACAGTTCGCCGCCGACGCCGTGCTGGTCGACACCAGAGGGCTGAACGGCGTCCTCGGCTTCGACTGGGAAGAGGGCACCGTCACGGTCGGCGCCGGCATCCAATGGCCCGAGCTGATTCCCGCGGTGATCGCGGCGCAGCGCGGCGCGCCCCTGCAATGGGGCATCCGCCAGAAGCAGACCGGCGCCGACCGCCTCAGCCTGGGCGGCGCCCTGGCCGCCAACGCCCACGGCCGGGGCCTGCGCTTCAAGCCGATGATCGACGACGTGGAGTCCTTCCTGCTGGTCGACGCCGACGGCGAGCTGCGCCGCTGCAGCCGCGCCGAGAACGCCGAGCTGTTCCGCCTGGCGATCGGCGGCTACGGCCTGTTCGGCATCGTCGTGCAGGCGACCTTGCGCCTGGCGCCGCGCACCAAGCTGCGGCGCGACGTCGAGATCGTCGAGATCGAGGACCTCATGGCCGCCTTCGAGAACCGGATTGCCGAGGGATACCTCTACGGCGACTTCCAGTTCTCCACCGACCCGGCCTCCGACGGGTTTCTCAGGCGCGGCGTCTGCGCCTGCTACCGGCCGGTCGACCCGGCGACGCCGGTGCCCGACGATCAGCGCGAGCTGAGCCGCGACGACTGGCTGCGGCTCCTCCACCTCGCCCATAGCGACCGGGCGCGCGCGTTCGAGCTCTACACCCGGCACTACCTCGCCACCTCGGGCCAGATCTACTGGTCCGACAGTCACCAGCTCGGCACCTACATCGACGACTACCACAAGCTGCTGGACCGCGCGTCCGGCGCCGCCACGCCCGCCAGCGAGATGATCACCGAGATCTACGTGCCGCGGCGCTCACTCGTCGATTTCATGGCCGCGGTGCGCCGGGACTTCCGGCGTCACGACGTCGATTTCATCTACGGCACGATCCGCCTGATCGAGCGAGACCGGGAATCGGCCCTGGCCTGGGCCCGCCAGGCCTACGCCTGCGTCGTGTTCAACCTGCATGTGCCCCATTCGCCGAGCGGGCTCGCGAAGGCGGCGCTCGACTTCCGCCGGCTGATCGACCGCGGGCTCGAGCGCGACGGCAGCTTCTTCCTGACCTATCACCGCTGGGCGACCCGCGACCAGATCGCGGCCGCCTACCCGCAGGTCCCGGCGTTCCTGCGATCCAAGCGCCGCCACGATCCCGACGAGCGCTTCCAGAGCGACTGGTATCGCCACCTCAAGGCTCTCATCGACGGCCCTTCCGGCGCGCCCCGAGAAGGGCCTTAGCGGGCCGCGCGGGCCTCAGTGCCCGCCGCCGGCCGCGGCCTCGGCCTTGAGGACAAAGCGGCGGCTGCAATAGGGGCAGTCGATCTGGCCCCTTCCCTTCATGTTCAAATAGACCCGCGGATGGCCGAGCGGCCCCTTGCCCCCGTCGCAGGCCACCGTTTCGCTGTCGACGTCGATGATCTCGGTCGGTTCCATCTGCCCCCGCTTCGCCCGCGCCGCCCGCCGCCCCATTCCGATCCGGTCCGATCCAGGTTCGACAGGCACGCCGGGTTGACCCTACTATTCCGCGGATGATAGCGAATGCCGCGACATGATCAACGGGCCGCCGCCGCCCGCCCCTGAATCCGGAGCGAAGATGCCCGACACCCCGCACGCGCGCGAGACCGCCACCGCCGCCGCGAACGGCGAGCCGTCTCTGCCCGACTACGCGGTCGAGGTCAAGAACCTCAACAAGACCTACCGCGCCGTCGGCAGGGGCGAGGCCTCGCGCGCCTTGGTCGACGTGGACCTGGCGATCCCGCGGGGCTCGCTGTTCGGGCTGCTCGGCCCGAACGGCGCCGGCAAGTCGACCCTGATCAACATCCTGGCCGGCCTCGTCAACAAGACCAGCGGCCAAGCCAGCGTCTGGGGGGTCGACATCGACCGCGACCCGCGCCAGGCGCGCGCCGCCATCGGCGTGGTGCCGCAGGAGCTCAACATCGACCCGTTCTTCACGCCGCGCGAGCTTCTGGAGCTGCAGGCCGGGCTCTACGGGGTGCCGCCGCGCGAACGGCGCACCGACGAGATCCTGGCCGCGCTCGGCCTGGGCGACAAGGCGCACGCCTACGCCCGGACTCTCTCCGGCGGCATGCGCCGGCGGCTCATGGTGGCCAAGTCCATGGTCCACAATCCGCCGGTTCTGGAGCTGGACGAGCCGACCGCCGGCGTCGATATCGAGCTGCGCCTGCAGCTCTGGGCCCACGTCGAGGAACTCAACAGCCGCGGCACCACGGTCCTCTTGACCACCCACTACCTGGAGGAAGCCGAGGAGCTGTGCGACCGGATCGCCATCATCAACAATGGCCAGGTGATCGCCTACGACACCAAGCGCGCCCTCCTGCGCCGGCTCGACAGCAAGGAGCTGACGCTGCTGCTCGCGCAAGACCTGGCCGAGGTGCCCGAATCCTTGGCCCGCTTCGGCCCGGAGATGGTCGGCGGGCGCTGCCTGCGGTTCCAGTACCGCGCCAGCGACGGCCCGGTCTCCGAGATCCTGGCGGCGGTGACCGGCGCCGGGCTGCGGGTGGCGGATATCTTCACCGAGGAAACCGACCTGGAGGACATCTTCCTGCAGCTCACCCAGGGCGCCCACGATCACGCCATCGACGCGAAGATCCTGCGCGAGGCCCGGATCCGGCGCGACCGCCGGCGCTATGCCGATGTCGAGTGAGGCCGATGTCGAGTGAATTTGATGCCGCGTGACGCGCGCCCGCGCGGCCGGCCCGCCGCGCCCCGGCTTTTGGCCTGCGCGCTGGCGCTGCTGACGGTCGCGTGCGCGCCCCAGTTCGTGCCGGCCGGGCCCGCCGTCGAGCAGCCCCGCCTCGAGACCGGGCGCTGGGTGACCGCCGACGGCCTGGCGCTGCCGCTCAGATCCTGGCTGCCGGAGGGGCCGCCCGAGGCCGTCATCCTGGCGCTCCACGGCTTCAACGACTACTCCGCCGCCTTCGAGGGGGCCGGCGCCTGGTGGGCGGAGCGCGGCATCGCCACCTACGCCTACGACCAGCGCGGTTTCGGCGAGGCGCCGCACCGCGGGCTGTGGGCCGGCAGCGAAACCCTGAGCGAGGATCTCGTCAATCTGGCCGGCCTGATCCGGGCGCGCCACCCCGGCCGGCCGCTCTACGTCCTGGGCGAAAGCATGGGCGGCGCGGTGGCCATGGTCGCCTTCGCCGAGAACCCCGACTTCGCGGTCGACGGCGTGATCCTCGCCGCCCCGGCGGTCTGGGCCCGCGCCACCATGCCCGGCTATCAGCGCATCGCGCTCGAGGTGGTCGCCTACCTCATGCCGTGGGGCCACCTGACCGGCGAAGGCGCCAACGTCCAGGCCTCCGACAACATCGAGATGCTGCGCGCGCTCGGCCGCGACCCGCTGGTGATCAAGCGCACCCGGGTGGACGCGGTCTACGGCCTGACCGACCTGATGGACCGGGCGCTCGCCAGCGCCGGGCGGATCTCGGCGCCCCTGCTGCTGCTCTACGGCGAGCGCGACGAGATAATCCCGAAGCAACCCACGCTGCTCGCCTGGGACGGCCTGCCGGCCAAGGCCGACGGCCGCCAGCGCCTCGCCCTCTACCAGGACGGCTGGCACATGCTGCTGCGCGACCTCGACGCAGAGACGGTGATGGCGGACGTGGCGGCGTGGATCGCCGATCCGGCCACGCCGCTGCCGTCCGGGGCCGACCGCCGCGCCCGCGCGGTGCTTGGCGAGGTCGCCAGGATCGGCGCGGCGGACAGCAATTAGCGCGAGTTAGCGTGAATTGGCCGGGGGCGCGGCTGGCCGCTCACCCGACGACCGGGGCGGGTTGCGCCGCCCGGATCAGTTGGCCGAGCAGGGCGAGGCTCGGCCGCCCGTCCGCCGGCAGGCCGTTGCGGCCTTGGAAGTCTCGGATCGCGGCCGCCCGCGCCGCGCCGTCCGGCGCGCGAAGCTCGCCCGGCGCCGCCGGCGCCAGGTAGCCGAGATGGATCAGGAAGTAGTCGATGCTCGCAAGCGGCAGGGCCGCGGCGGCGGCGCCCGGCGGCGGCGCC
>JAWWCG010000154.1:0-7440 GCA_033720555.1 Kiloniellales bacterium
CAGACCCAGAAGTGGTTCGTCTTCCGCTTCCTCGGCCGCGACGAGGACATCGATATCGCTACCGAAAAGCCGGAATTCTCGGACTGGAAATGGGCCGACATGGCCGAGCTTCCCGAGCTGATCGTCCCCTTCAAGCAGGCGGTCTACCGCAGCCTGATCGACGAGTTCGGCCACCTGGGAAGCGACGCGTCCGCCGGCTCTTGACGCGGGGCGCCGTCCCGCCGCCAAGAAAGCCCGGATAAGAACCAGCCTAGGCGGCTTCGCCGGCCATGCCGTAGCGCTGGCGCATGCGCCAGGCCACGAACCGCCAGGCCCAGTCGGCCAGCCGCCCCCGCGGCGACAGGCCGGCCGCCTTGAACGACATGGCGACGACCCGCCTGAGATGCCGGGCGCGGTAGAAGACGCAGGCCCTGTTGAAATAGGCGTTGGTGCAGCGCTTGCGGTCGTAGGGCTCGCCGTCGCCGTTCGCCGCGTAGTAGGCGTAGGCCAGCTCGTCGTCCTCGCTTTCCCGCACCCGCCCGAGCGCCACCAGCGCCCGGCGCACGCGCCCCAGGCCCTCGCGCTCGATATAGCGGTTGAGATAGCTATAGAACAGCTTGTAGTGGCGGAATTCGTCGGCCGCGATCTTGCTGCAGATCACCCGAAGCACCGGCTCCTGCGTCGCTTCGGCCAAGGCCGTGTAGTAGGAGCTCGTCCCGACCTCGACCATGCAGCGCGAGACCAGTTCGCCCGAGCGCGAGCCGCGCACCGAGCTGGTCGCTTCGAGCGGCAGGCGGAAACCCGCGACGAATTTCTGGAAGCTGCGCTCGAAGTCGAAGCTATCGTCGGCCATCTCGGCCCAGCGGCCGAGCGCCTGGCCGTGCTTCACTTCCTCGTTCGCCCACTCGCGGGCCGCCTGCTGGAACTCCCGGTCGCCCTGGAACACGTTGCACAGATAGGTCGCGTAGTCGCCGCCGTTGTATTCGACCAGGCTCGCGGCCTTCACCAGCTTGAGAATGTCGGGATCGACTTGCTGGGGATCGAACCGATCCCAGGGGATCTCCTCCAGCGACCAGCTTCCGCCGCTCTTGGTCCCACTCATGCGCTGCACACCCTCTCCACGATCGCCAAGATCCTGGGGCTCTAGCCCCTTATCATTATCATTCTAGATAGCCCGATTTCGCGAGCAATCCAGTCCGCCATGGTCACATTTGACGCCCTCGACCGCAACCTCACCCGGCGGCGGCGGCAATCTTCGCCTCGGCAACCGCGATCTGCCGCTCAGCCAGGTCGCGCTGGTGCTCGTCCTTGGCGTCGCCCAGATCCTCGCGCGCGTCCTTGAGCTCCTGCTCGGCCGCGCCGCGATCGATCTTCTCGACGGCGAGCGCCTCCTCGGCGAGGACGGTGCAGCGCGACGGCGTCACCTCGGCGAAGCCGCCGGAAACGAAGATCCGCTCGGTGACCTTGCCGCCGTCGTGCACCGTGATGACCCCCGGACGCACCGTGGAGATGAAGGGAGCATGCTGGTAGAGGACGCCGAAGTCGCCCTCCTCGCCCGGCACCACGACCATGTCCACCGGCGCGGAGAGCAACAGCGCCTCCGGCGAGACCAGCTCGAATTCCACCTTGCCTTCCGCCATCCGGCTCGTCCTCTAGCGCGGGTTCCGGCCCAGCCTCGCGGCCTCAGGCCGCCTCGGCGGCCAGCTTCTTGGCCTTCTCGAGGGCCTCGTCGATGGTTCCGACCATGTAGAAGGCGGCTTCCGGCAGGTGATCGTACTCGCCGGCCACGATCCCCTTGAAGCCGCGGATGGTCTCCTCCAGCGGCACGAAGACACCCGGCGTGCCGGTGAAGACCTCGGCCACGTGAAACGGCTGCGACAGGAAGCGCTGGATCTTGCGCGCCCGCGCCACGGTCAGCTTGTCGTCCTCCGACAGCTCGTCCATGCCCAGGATGGCGATGATGTCCTGCAGCGCCTTGTAGGACTGCAGCACGCGCTGCACTTCGCGCGCCACGCCGTAGTGCTCCTCGCCGATCACGAAGGGATCCATCATCCGGCTGGTGGAGTCGAGCGGATCGACCGCCGGGTAGATGCCGAGCTCGGCGATCTGGCGCGACAGCACCGTGGTCGCGTCGAGGTGCGAGAAGGAGGTCGCCGGGGCCGGGTCGGTCAGGTCGTCCGCCGGCACGTAGATCGCCTGGACCGACGTGATCGAGCCCTTCTTGGTGGTGGTGATCCGCTCCTGCAGGGTGCCCATGTCGGTGGCGAGCGTCGGTTGATAGCCCACCGCCGAGGGAATCCGGCCGAGCAGCGCCGAGACCTCGGAGCCGGCCTGGGTGAAGCGGAAGATGTTGTCGACGAAGAACAGCACGTCCTGGCCTTCCTCGTCGCGGAAGTATTCGGCGAGCGTGAGCCCGGTCAGGCCGACGCGCGCGCGCGCGCCCGGCGGCTCGTTCATCTGGCCGTAGACCAGGGCGGCCTTGGAATTGCCGCCGTCGAGCTGGATCACGCCGGATTCGATCATCTCGTGGTAGAGGTCGTTGCCCTCGCGCGTGCGCTCGCCGACGCCGGCGAACACGGAGTAGCCGCCGTGCGCCTTGGCGATGTTGTTGATCAGCTCCATGATGATCACGGTCTTGCCCACGCCGGCGCCGCCGAACAGGCCGATCTTGCCGCCCTTGGCGTAGGGCTCCAGCAGGTCCACCACCTTGATCCCGGTCACCAGGATCTCGGCCTCGGTCGACTGGTCGACATAGTCCGGCGCCTGCTTGTGGATCGGCGACGTCTGATCGGTTTCCACCGGGCCGCGCTCGTCGACCGGCTCGCCGACCACGTTGAGGATGCGCCCCAGCGTGCCCGGGCCCACCGGCACCGAGATCGGGCCGCCGGTGTCCGACACCTCCTGGCCGCGCACCAGGCCCTCGCTCGAATCCATCGCGATGGTGCGCACGATGCTCTCGCCCAGGTGCTGGGCCACCTCGAGCACCAGGCGCCGGCCTTCGTTCTCGGTCTCCAGCGCGTTCAGGATGGGCGGCAGGTCGCCGCTGAACTGCACGTCGACGACCGGGCCCATCACTTGCGTGATCTTGCCGACCAGGTTCTTTGCCATGGCTGTTGCGCTCCTTGGTGCTTACTGCGCCTCGACCGTCTCTCGCGCCGACGGCGCTTAGAGGGCCTCTTTCGCGGATATGATCTCGATCAGCTCGCGGGTGATCACCGCCTGCCGCGTCCGGTTGTAGATCAGGGTCAGGCGATTGATCATCTCGCCGGCGTTGCGGGTCGCGTTGTCCATCGCCGTCATGCGCGAGCCCTGCTCGCTGGCGTTGTTCTCCAGGATCGCCTTGTAGATCTGCACCGCCAGATTGCGTGGCAGCAGGGCTTCCAGGATCTCCTCCTCGGAGGGCTCGTATTCGTAGCTGGCCCCTTGCGCGCCGCCGGCCTCGGAGACCTCTTCCTCCTGTTCGGCGGGGGCGAAGGGAATCAGCTGCTGGCGCCGCACGAACTGCGTGATCGCCGACTTGAACTCGGCGTAGATCATGGTGCAGACGTCGAACTCGCCGTCCTCGAACATGCGCGTGATGCGCTCGGCGATCGCCTCGGATTTCTCGAAGCTCGGCCGCGGCTTGGTGACGTCCTCTATGGTGTCGATGATCAGCTCGCCGTATTGCCGGCGCAATTGATCGCGACCCTTGCGCCCGACGCAGAGGATCTTCACCGTCTTGCCGTCCTGCAGCAGCTTCCGGATGAGCTGCCGGGCGTCGCGCACGATGTTGCTGTTGAAGCCGCCGCAGAGCCCGCGGTCGGCGGTGCCCACCACCAGGAGATGCACGTCCTCCTTGCCGGTGCCGGCGAGCAGGGCCGGCGCGCCGGCCTGGCCGCGCGAGGCCGCCGCCAGGGATCCGAGCATGCGCTCCATGCGCTCGGCATAGGGCCGCGCCGCCTCCGCCTGCTCCTGCGCGCGACGCAGTTTCGCCGCCGCGACCATTTTCATGGCCGAGGTGATCTTCTGCGTCGCCTTGACGCTGGCGATGCGGACTCTCAGGTCCTTGAGGCTCGGCATGCCGGTCTATCCGTCCTGTCGAGGGTGGCTTGGCTCGCGCCGGCCGTCGCGGGCGCCCGCGTCTTGCGGCAGGGTCACGCGAAGCTGGCCGCGAACTTGTCGACGAACTCCTTCAGCTTGGATTCCGTCGACTCGGAAATCTCGCGCTCGGTGCGGATCGTCTCGAGCAGCTCCGCGCCGTTGGCGCGCACCTCGGACAGCAGCCGGTCCTCGAACTCCGTGACCTTGTTGACCGGCAGCTTGTCGAGATAGCCGCGCACGCCGCAGTAGATCGCCACCACCTGCTCCTCGACCGGCAGCGGGCGGTACTGCGGCTGCTTCAGCAGCTCGGTCAGCCGCACGCCGCGCGCCAGCAAGCGCTGGGTCGAGGCGTCGAGGTCGGAGGCGAACTGGGCGAAGGCCTCCATCTCCCGGTATTGGGCGAGCTCCAGCTTGATGGTGCCGGCGACCTGCTTCATCGCCTTGATCTGGGCGGCGGAGCCGACCCGCGACACCGACAGGCCGACGTTCACCGCCGGCCGCACGCCCTTGTAGAACAGCGAGGTCTCCAGGAAGATCTGGCCGTCGGTGATGGAGATCACGTTGGTCGGAATATAGGCCGAGACGTCACCGGCCTGGGTTTCGATGACCGGCAGCGCGGTCAGCGAGCCGGCGCCGTGCTCGTCGTTCATCTTCGCCGCGCGCTCGAGCAGCCGCGAGTGGAGATAGAACACGTCGCCCGGATAGGCCTCGCGTCCCGGCGGCCGGCGCAGCAGCAGCGACATCTGGCGATAGGCGACGGCCTGCTTCGACAGGTCGTCGTAGAAGATCACCGCATGGGCGCCGTTGTCGCGGAAGAACTCGCCCATGGTGCAGCCGGTGTAGGGCGCCAGGAACTGAAGAGGCGCCGGCTCGGAGGCAGTCGCCGCCACGACGATCGAGTACTCCAGCGCCCCGTTGTCCTCCAGGGTCTTGACGAACTGGGCGACGCTGGAGCGCTTCTGGCCGACCGCCACGTAGATGCAATAGAGCTTGCGGGACTCGTCGTCGCCCTGGTTGACGGATTTCTGGTTGATGATGGTGTCGAGCGCGATCGCCGTCTTGCCGGTCTGCCGGTCGCCGATGATCAGCTCGCGCTGGCCGCGGCCGATCGGGATCAGGCTGTCGATGGCCTTGAGGCCGGTCTGCATCGGCTCGTGCACCGACTTGCGCGGGATGATGCCCGGCGCCTTGACCTCGACGCGCTGGCGCTCGGTGCCCTCGATCGGCCCCTTGCCGTCGATCGGATTGCCGAGCGCGTCGACCACCCGGCCCAAGAGGCCGCGGCCGACCGGCACGTCGACGATCGAGCCGGTGCGCTTGACGGTGTCGCCCTCCTTGATGTCGCGGTCGTCGCCGAAGATGACGATGCCCACGTTGTCGGTTTCCAGGTTGAGGGCCATGCCCTTGATGCCGCCGGGAAACTCGACCATCTCGCCGGCCCGCACGTTGTCCAGGCCATAGACGCGGGCCACGCCGTCGCCCACCGACAGCACCTGGCCGACCTCCGCCACATCGGCCTCGGTCCCGAAGTTCTCGATCTGCTCTTTCAGGATTGCGGAGATTTCCGCGGCGCGGATGTCCATCAACCAGCCCCCTTCATGGCCAATTCAAGTCTTTCAAGCTTGCTGCGCAGGGAGGTATCGATCATGCGGCTGCCGACCTTCACCACCAAGCCGCCGATCAGGCCCTGGTCGATCCGCAGGTCCATCTGCACTTTGCCGCCCACGGCTTGGCGCAGCGCCGCGAGCAAGGCGTCCTTCTGCTTGTCCGATAGATCGTGCGCCGCGACCACCTGGGCGGTCACCTCGCCGCGGCGATGGGCCAGCTCGGCGAGAAAGGCGTCGATCATGCGCGGCAGGGCGAACAGGCGGCGATTGTGGGCCACGACCAGCACGAAGCGGCGCACCAGCTCGCCGGCGCCGGCCTTGTCGAGAATCGCGGCCATCACCCTGCCCTGCTCGTCGCGGTCGTAGAGCGGGCTGCGAATGAAGCGGCTGAGGTCCTCGCTGTCGGCAATGCTCGCCTTGAGCGCGCGCAATTCCTCGGCCGCCTGGTCCAGCTCCTTGCGCTCGTCGGCCAGATCGAAAAGCGCCGAGGCGTAGCGTCCCGCGAGCCCGCCGCTTGTCGCTCCTTCGCTTGCCAAACCCGATCCCCCCTACGCTCCTCGGGCACCGACCAAGTCCTCGAACCGGTCCCGATTCGTCACGCGCAGCCAATACTTGGATGGCCCCCAAAACTACGCGCGGGGTGTTATCACACGCCCCTAGGCGTTGCAAGACGCCCGCTGCCGGTCTCGGCGGCCTTCCGAAGGGCCGCATTCTAGCTTGCCGTACCGCGCGGGGCCAGCGCCGCGAGGGCCCGTCCCGGCCGCCCGCGGCGGGCGCCGGGAAAGGTCCGGCGGCGCTAAAGGAACTAAAGGAAGCTGTAGGGGTCGACGTCGATCCTCAGGCGGACCGCGGCCGGCAGATCCACCTGGGCGAGCCAGGCGGCGACGATCGGCTGCACCGCCAGGGACCGGGCGGCGCGCAGCAGGAAGCGGCGCCGGTGCTGGCGACGGAGCACCGCCAGGGGCGCCGGGGCCGGGCCGAGGACCTCGATCCCGCGGCCCCGCGGCGCCGCCCGGGCGAGGCGGGCGCAGACCCGGTCCAGCAGGTCCTCGTCGCGGCCCGACAGGACCAGCGCGGCGAGACGGCTGAACGGCGGCATGCCGGCCGCGCGGCGGTTCGCCGCCTCGGTCTCGAGGAAGCGGTCGCGCTCGCCGGTGGCCAGCGCCTGCATGACCGGGTGATTGGGATCGTAGGTCTGGACCAGCGCCCGGCCCGGCCGCTCGGCCCGCCCGGCGCGCCCAGCCACCTGATGCAGGAGCTGGAAGGTGCGCTCGGCGGCGCGCAGGTCGCCGCCCGCCAGGCCGAGGTCGCCGTCCACCACACCGACCAGGGTCAGCCAGGGAAAGTGGTGGCCCTTGGCGACGACCTGGGTGCCGATCAGCAGGTCGATCTCGCGCTCGGCCATGGCGCGCACGAACTCCGCGGCGGCGGCCGGGCCGATCAAGGTGTCGCTGGAGACGACGCTGGTGCGCAGGTCGGGAAACAGCGCCGCAACCTCCACCGACAGCCGCTCGACGCCCGGACCGCAGGCCGCCAGCGAGCCCTCCGTCCCGCACTCCGGGCAGGCCGCCGGCATCCTGGCGGCGTGGCCGCAGTGGTGACACTGGAGGCGGCCGGCCAGCCGGTGGGCGACCAGCCAGGCGGTGCAGTCCGGACAGGCCAGGCGATGGCCGCAGGTCCGGCACAGGGTCAAGGGCGCATAGCCGCGCCGATTGAGGAACAGCAGCGCCTGTTCGCCGGCCGCGAAGGTTTCCTCGAGCGCCCGGCGCAAGGC
>JAWWCG010000155.1:0-7436 GCA_033720555.1 Kiloniellales bacterium
CCTTCGTGGTTACGATGAGCCAGAAATCCTCTCTTATTCAATTCCCCAAATCTGTCTCACAGGCGCTGGCGGCAGGCATGGACAGCCACGGTCCAGCCTGGCAAGACCTTGAGGAACCTCTGCTCCTCGCCTTGTTCTATAGGGATAGATCCAGACCAAGAGCTGGATTTAAGGGGCAATGAGGCCGTGGAGCTCAGGGACGGCAAGTTGGTTGTAAGGCCCCCTCGAAAGGCGCTTGTTCGTTGATCTAGGCACCGCTCTCTACGCGGTTCCCAGTGCAGCCAACAGCAACCTATAGACCTCGGCTCTTTTCCGGGTCCGAGTGACCCTAGAGTATGTTGGGGGAACCGTACGCCTGTTGGCCGGTTGAAGACTGAAGGCAGACTGAGCGCTTCAGGGCTACCTGTCCGTGCCCGGTCCATTTTCAATGCTTCCGGGTCGGCGGTGGCCCCTAAGAGAAGCCCCATCGCCCTCCACCCAGGGCGGCGGGGCCTTTCGGCGATACAGCAGAATGGCATGCTCCAGGAAGCTACAGTCCTAGGAACGGACGAGGCCGTACAGGCACTCTACCAGCGTCTTGCCCCAACGCCCAGCGTTGCGATGGCATTAGGTGACATGGTCAGGAATGGGCGTGCACGAGTACTGCGGGGCGAGCAGACGGGCCGCTCGATCCTTTACATCGCCCTAGAGGAACCAGGCGAGGTGCAAGGCTATTTCGTCTGCGAACCGGAAGGGCTGCATAGGGTAAGCGACTGACCAATGTCACATTGCTGCAATAGGGCTCTGCGTTAATACACCGATAGTGCCTTTCTTGATATTCCCTGAACGTTCCTAGTGCGCCTGACCGGATTGCCCCGATGGCAGCCGGCTCGTCGTGCTCCACGGCGTGGCCGGACTGCCGATGGCGAGCATCGCGTCGCGACCAACGACGCCTCGGCTTGCAAGCGCGGCAAGTTGACCAGCCACCGTGCCTTCCTCAACCCAAAAATCTTCTTCGCTCACGTCCCAAACCGGCGAAGACCCGAGCATCCAGCAAAGGCCGCAAACCGCATTTGCTAAATCATCGTGCTGGCCGACGCCGTGATCCACAGCGTCCTTTCCGCTTCTGGAAGTGTGCCTTTCCAAGCCCTGCAACTCCGCGATCAATCGTTTGTCCTCGGCAAAGCGGATCACACCGCGCGCGAACAGCGGCAAGCATTCCAAATAAAGCGCGCTCTTCGGCTCGGCCGCCGGCTTGTAGATCATGCTGCACTCGCGGAACGCCGTCTCCGGCCAACTGCCGCCATACTTGTCGCCGAGGATCTCATAACAACCATAGGCCCGTGCCAACTCGGCAAACTCGGCAGTTACCTTTTGCGGATCGAAAGGCGCAGGCGCCGCACGCGCCACGTCTACGATCACAAGATCGCCCTCGCGATGCCCGATGGCGATTCCGAAACTGTCGCGCCGGCCACCGCTCGGATCGGCAAAACACTTGTATTGCCCTTTCAATTCAGACACCGGCGGCAATTCCGGCGGCCTTGCCCGATCAACCGCCGCCTCGATCATTTCCGGCGACAGAAGCGCCTCCAAATCCGAACGCCACGCGGCAAGCCATTCGGACGCGCCAGCCACCGGATCGCGCTCCATGGCGCGCTGAATGACCTTCTCGCTGATCGTTGGATTTAACTCGCGTGTCTCGGCCTTGAGCGCCAGCACATCGCCGTCTTCGCCATGGTGCACTTTGAATTTCTCGAACAGCAAACCGCTTTGCCTATACGGACTGCTGATGCCGATCAGGAGCGAGCCCTCAACCGTCGCCATCGCGGGCAAGATCGCCGAATACAATTCCTCCGCTGGCGTCGCCGATTCCAGCGAATGCCAAAAACTGCACTCGTCTAAAACCGCCGCGACAATCGTGCGGCCTCTCACCCGGCGAAAGCTGCTGCTGCTAACCTGGATCGCCGCGCCAGTCGAAAGTTCTACCGTGTCAGATGTCACGCGCTCGACCAGACTAGCCAGCATTGGCACTTGCTCGAATGCCGCTTTGACATACTTGAGCGCAACAGCCGCCTGGCTTCGATCCACGGCCAGCAGCAAAACCACCGCGCGCTCGCCAGCTTGAAGGCGCGGGCGCCAGTTAATGAAGGCGGCAATGAACACGCAGATCAGGGCGGCAATCCAGGTTTTTCCTGATCGCCTGCCGGCAACAATCCAGCACTCGCGCACCTGTCGCCTCGGCGGTCGCCGGCCTGACAACCGCTCGATCAGCACCGCCTCTTCCGCCGACATCGGGAGGCCGAAGATCGCACGCAAGATTGTGAACCAAGCCTGCCAGGAACGGCCATCGCCAAAGAAACGGCCCAGCAGTTCGGGATCTTTCACGGCGTCGATAATGTTCACGGCGCACCGTCCCGCTGCCGGATATAGTCGTGCAGATCCAGCGTCACATCCTTGGATGCGCGCTTGATGCCGAGCCGAGCCGCCGTCCTGCCGAGTGCGTTGGTGAGCGTGGCGTATGCGGCCAGATCTTCCTCGCAGAGCTTGCCGTCGGCGCATAGCTTCGACTCCAGGGCTTCACACAGCACCCCCAGGCCGCCGATGCGACGCGCGAGTTGGAGTTGGATCGTCGAGAGCCGATCCGGCCCGCCTAAGTCGGACGTGACCCCTTCCGCGAGGTCGCGGTATCGCCTGAAAGTTGGCGAGCGACCGTCGCAGTCTTCGAGATACTTAAAGCCGTTCGTGACCGCTGATTTGCCGTGCTTGGCTTTGTCGTCGCTGGGCATCGTTTACCGACTATCTGCTAACTAGCCTCGGACTATCTGCGCCGCTTCCCGCCGTTCCTGGCGCGGGATTCTCTGTACCATGCATGTCACATGCTATCTCAACTCATTGCCGTTGCACAATATTCTTAATGACTGCTGGATTTATATTCCGAAAGTCCAAACACGGTGTGCGCTTCTGAGGAAAAGTGAGGGTGGCGGGGGCTTAATGCCGGGGGATGTGAGAGCGCGCCCCATCATTAATCGCGCATTAAGCATGACCGCCGATAGTCCGGCCACGTGAGGCCTGCTTAAAACATGGAGGATCTGTACATGATCCGTAATCTGCTTCTGGCGTCAGTGTTGACGCTCGGTATCGTGGTCTCGGCCCAGGCCGATTCCGACACTTCGCCCTATCCTGCCGTTACCTCAAGTAACGGCGAGCTCGTACGCGACTCTAACAGCCAGACTGTCACCGTCGGTGGCGCTATGGTCGAGCCGGAGAGTGACCGTGGGAATGAACCGGACCGGGGCCGAGCTTCTCCGGGCGCCGCTCCCGGTGCCGCGACTGGAACCTAAACAAACGGCATTAGACACACCGACGCCCCAGCGTTAGGTCGGGGCGTCGGTGGATGCACAGGCGATGTTAATCAGGCTTTAACCACGCGGGTTGCAATTTTCGTCAGAGCCAAACGCCGCAGGATCTTGCGACGGCCAAGAGGAGCTAGATCATGCCTTACGTTGCACGCGATAAAGATGGGGCTATCATCGCTGTGTTCAAAGAAGAGACCGAGTGTGCTCGGGAGCACCTGAATCCCTTGAATGACGAATTGCGCAGATTCGTCGGCCAGAAAACCGTGGCAGAAGAGATCCGCGAACTGCAGCGTTTGCAATTGCAGGCGCGCCGAATCGCGTAGTCAGCCACTCTCTCCCGCGAGGGGGAAATAACCGCACTGCCTCTTATTTCGTTTTTTCGGCGGGGCCGCCGCCCTAATGGCGGGCGGTCTGCCATGGGGGTATGGGGGTCAGAAGCCTATCGCGTTCATGAGTCCACCACCTAGGAAATCGGGGGTGGGAGACTCGCGCAATGACTGGTTGGGCTTCCTGCAGCCCTTCCAGCAATTGTGCGTCTCGCACTCTTCTTCCCCGGCTCTTTCCTCGCACACTCTCAACTCGTCACTGCAAGTTGCTATGTCTCCCTGACTGCAGGCTTCGCAGTTGGAATTGTCGCAAGATATGCAGCAGACCGCAGTGCCTGCCTGTTCGCCATTCCCGCCGTCCTCGTATTTCCTTTCATCGGATGCACAAGCGGTCAGCAGAGCACAGAGGACGGAAACGGCAATCAGGCCTTTGAGTCTCATTACGATCTCCTAGCCTCAGAATATCGACGACAGCTACTTTAGCCAAATGGTCGCGAGCAGGCGAGGCAATCAGTTAGAGTATTTTCGCCTGTCGAAAGCCGGCGGGACGTCCAGGTCTGGATTGAGTGTGGGGGTATTGCTCGACTCCGCGCTTAGGTGCTGTTTCCTGACCCGGGATGGTACATCTATAGACTGTGCCGTCTGGGGACCGTAGCAATGCTCAGAATCGCCATTACACGGTCCTGAGACGGAACGTAGAGGCTGGTTTTTGCCTTCCTTCGGTCCTGAGACGGAACGTCTACGGTCCTGAGGCGGAACGTCGAACTGTTTTTTGGGCGTCCACTTCTTGAAGTCATGGGATGGCGGCTGGGTGCCGACTGGCTCATCCGTAAGAGCCCAGCGTGCGGCTGTGCGCTGGTGGAAGCCTCCGGCGCGAGTCTTGCGAATGAGGCCCTTCTCGACGAGTTCCTGCTGGGCGCGCAATGCTGTCGTCTTTCCCATGTGCAGAAGTTTCTTGGCTTCGTCGAGGCCGAGATACAGATGGCCGTTGTTGACGCCCGTGAATCTCCTGCGCAGCTCGATGTAGTACTTGACTGCTGGTCCTCCCAGAGCACGCCAGGCCTCGCTGGTCACCAGGCCGTCACCAAGAGCCACGAATTTCCCGCGCGTTTTGCTGCGGCCTTTCTTATTGGTGCCGCGCCCAGGCTTGTGGCGAATGCTCATGGCCGCACTCGGTCACCTCAAGGTGCCGCACTCGAACGGCGTCCAGCGCATAATTTCGACGCTCATTACTCACCCCCTTTAATGATGCGGATTTGCGGCTTCGGGCTTTCGCTCAATATCTCAACCGCGCGGACTAGCATCGAGATGGACCAGTCCACTTCGCGGATCACGTCTCGACGAACGTCCCAGGTTTCCACGTTCCGCTCGGCCTGCGTTGCGAGCGACCTGGCGCAGACTTCAATGTACTGCAGCGCAAAACGGTAAGCCGCGAATTGATGCGGCACGTGCTCCGTTTTAGGTGTGAACATTTCCGACACTCCGTTTCTGGCCGCGTTGCGCGGTCGCTGTTGCGGATTTTCAGGAGGTCGGATAGGATCTCGGCACCGTTGACCAGTATCCCATCCGACAAGCCGCCCAGGGAATCCGCGTAGCCCTGGGCGGTTTTCGATTCAGACGGTCTCGCCGCGCAACGCCTGTGCAAAGCCGCGCAACCGGCGGCGGGTCGAGATGAACACGTCGCCGTACTTCTCAGCCGGGATACGGCCAAGCGCCAATCCGCGCTGAGTTTGCGGATACGAGAACGGCACGTTCTCTTCATTAAGAACACGGTGAATCTGTCGCGCGCCGCGTTGCAATTGGTCCAGGTCGTCTTGCTTCTTCTTGGGCATCGCTTCACACCCTTAATTTGTTCGTTATGTCGTGCTTTAATTCGTAGCGAGATTTGATAAACTGTCATCCGTTCTGACCGGACATTTGCGATAGATGACCAAAAAACCTGAAGACGAGTTGTGGGGCTGGGCCGAAATTGCCCACGCGGTAAATCGCACCGAGCGCCATATTCGCCGGCACCGCGACGTGCTGTTCACCTACGTGGAAAGGCGACAGCACCCGAGCGGCCCGTGGATGGCCTGGACAATCAACCAGAGTTGCACGCCGATCAGGCGGCAGCTTGACGGGACGGCGAGCGCCGCGCACAGCGAGGCCGGTCGGCTCGGCAATCTTGCCCGGTGGAGTGCCACCGCCTGCTCGACGCCCTTCTGATAGCCGCCGATCACACCCGTTTCAGGGTGACATGCGGCGACCACCGGAGACTCAATTCGGCTGCCGCCATGTGACGCCCGTGTGCCGTCGAAAGAATCTTACAAAATGCAAACCATTGAAAAACAATGAAACGTATTGTCACAAGAAATGGCACATGAACCAATGAAAAAGGCCTCCGAGGAGGCCTAAGTCTTTGTTTTAACTTGGTAGCGGGGGAGGGACTCGAACCCCCGACACGCGGATTATGATTCCGCTGCTCTAACCAGCTGAGCTACCCCGCCACGGCTGCCTGAAGCCCGCGAGACTTAGGGCGTCGCCCGCCCCCTGTCAAGCCGACGCGAGCGCTTGCGTCGCCGCCTCCCGATCGCTCACATCTGCGGGCGGGCGGCCTCGACGATCCGGCGCAGCGCCGGGCCCGGCGCCAGGGTGCCGTAGAACCCGGTCTCGCCCTCGAGGCGGGCGGCGGCGAAGCGCTCGGCCGCCTCGGGCGCGCCGTGGGCGTGCATGAGCGCCGCCTGGAGCGTGCGCGCCATGGCCTCGACCAGGCCCCGCGCCCCGGCCTCGTTCGGCGCGCCCTGCGCCGGGTCGCGCCCCAAGGCGCGGCCGAGCCGGGCGACCGCCGCGTCGAGCCGCCGGTCGGCGCCCCTCGCCCGCTCGCACTCGGCGAGGAACGCCGCCGCGCCGTCGGGCGCCTTGGCCAGCGCCCGCAGCACGTCGAGGCAGATCACGTTGCCGCAGCCCTCCCAGATGGCGCTCACCGGCGCCTCGCGATAGAGCCGCGGCAGCACCGACTCCTCGACGTAGGCGTTGCCGCCCAGGACCTCCATGGCCTCGAAGACCACGCCGGGGGCCCGCTTGGCGAGCCAGTACTTGGCGACCGGGGTGGCGATCCGGGCGAAGGCCCGCTCGCCCTCGTCGCCCGCCGCCCGGTCGAGGGCGCGGGCCAGGCGCAGCACCAGGCGCGTCGCCGCCTCGCTCTCCAGCGCCAGGTCGGCCAACTGGTTCTCCATCAGCGGCTGGTCGATCAGGGTCTTCTGGAACGCCCGCCGGTGGGCCGCGTGGTGCAGCGCCTCGATCAGCGCCCGGCGCATGAGCGCCGCCGAGCAAATCGACACGTCGAGCCGCGTCAACTGCACCATCTTGAGGATCACCGCCACGCCGCGTCCCGGCTCGCCCACCAGGCGCGCCCAGGTGTCGCGGTACTCGATCTCCGCCGAGGCGTTGGAGCGGTTGCCCAGCTTGTCCTTCAGGCGCTGGATCAGAAAGGTGTTGCGGGCGCCGTCCTCGAGCCAGCGCGGCACCAGGAAGCAGGAGAGCCCCTCGTCCGCCTGGGCGAGCGTCAGGAAGCCGTCCGACATGGGCGCGGAGCAGAACCACTTGTGGCCGGTCAGCCGGTAGCCGCCGTCGCACGGCACGGCGCGGGTGGTGTTGGCGCGCACGTCGGAGCCGCCCTGCTTCTCGGTCATCGCCATGCCGAGGCTGGCGGCCGCCTTGGCGGAGAGCGGCAGGCCGCGCGGATCGTAGCCGGCGGCGGTGAGCGCCGGCTCCCACTCGGCCGCCAGCGCCGGCG
>JAWWCG010000156.1:0-7428 GCA_033720555.1 Kiloniellales bacterium
GCCACCTTGCGGGCGAGGTCGGCGTCGCGCCGCCGCATGGCATCGACCGCGTCGGCGAGCTGGCTCTCGGCCAGGCCGCCCATCTCCGCGATCAGCCGATCGAGGTGCGCGAGCACCTCGTCGTAGACCTTCATGATGTGTTCCTGGGTCACCGGCGATGCTCCTCTAGCCGATCCGGCCGGTCACGTAGGCCTGGGTCCGCTCGTCCTGCGGCGCGGTGAAGATCTGCTCGGTCTCGCCCTGCTCCACCAGATCGCCGAGGTGAAAGAAGGCCGTGCGCTGCGAGACCCGCGCCGCTTGCTGCATGGAGTGGGTCACGATCACGATGGTGTAGTTCTCCTTCAGCTCGTCGATCAGCTCCTCGATCCGCGCCGTGGCGATCGGGTCCAGCGCCGAGCACGGCTCGTCCATCAGGATCACCTCCGGCTCCACCGCGATCGCCCGCGCGATGCAGAGGCGCTGCTGCTGGCCGCCCGACAGCCCGGTGGCCGGCGCCTGCAGCCGCTCGCGCACCTCGGACAGGAGCCCGGCGCGCTCGAGGCTGGTCATGACGATCTCGTCGAGCTGCGAGCCCTTGCTCGCCAAGCCATGGATGCGCGGGCCGTAGGCGACGTTGTCGTAGACCGACTTGGGAAAGGGATTGGGCTTCTGGAACACCATGCCGATCCGCGCCCGCAGGGTCACGACGTCCACGCCCTTGGCGTGAATGTCCTCGCCGTCGAGCAGGATCTGGCCGGTCACCCGGCAGATCTCGATCAGGTCGTTCATCCGATTGAGGCAGCGCAGAAACGTCGACTTGCCGCAACCCGACGGCCCGATCATCGCCGTCACCTTGTTGCGCGGAATGTCGACGGTCACGTCGCGCAAGGCGTGCGTGTCGCCGTAATAGACGTTCACGCCATCCGCCGAGATCTTGACCGCGGCGTCGTCCGCGACCGTCTCTTCGGCCGTCCCTTGGGCCGACCCTTGGGCCGTCTCTTCGGCCGCCTGCCGGTCTGTCACGCCTTCGGCCACCACTGCCGCCATCCTTCTTCCCCTACCATCTTCTCTCGAATCTCCGACGCAGGATCACGGCGATCAGGTTCATGGCGATCAGGAACGCGAGCAGCACCATGATCGCCGCCGAGGTCCGCTCGACAAAGGCCCGCTCCGGGCTATCGGCCCAGAGAAAGATCTGGACCGGCAGAACCGTCGCCGCGTCGGTGAAACCGTGCGGGATGTCGACGATGAAGGCGACCATTCCGATCATCAGCAGCGGGGCGGTCTCGCCCAGGGCCTGGGCCATGCCGATGATGGTTCCGGTCAGCATGCCGGGCATCGCCAGCGGCAGCACGTGATGCATCACCACCTGGACCGGCGAGGCGCCGACGCCCAGCGCCCCCTCGCGGATCGACGGCGGCACCGCCTTGAGGGCCGCGCGGCTGGCGATGATGATGGTCGGCAGCGTCATCAGCGCCAAGACCATGCCGCCGACCAGCGGCGCCGAGCGCGGCAGCCCGAAGAAGTTGATGAACATCGCCAGGCCGAGCAGGCCGAAGACGATCGACGGCACCGCCGCCAGGTTGTTGATGTTCACCTCGATCAGGTCGACGATGCGGTTCTTCGGGGCGAACTCCTCGAGGTAGACGGCGGTCATGACGGCGAGCGGAAACGACAGCATGAGGGTGACGATCATGGTCAGCAGCGAGCCCATGACGGCGCCCAGGATGCCGGCCTGCTCCGGCTCGCGGGAGTCGGCGTGAGTGAAGAACCCGGTGTTGAACGACGTCTCGAGCTGACCGCGGGCCTCCAGCTCGTCGAGCCAGGCGATCTGCGCGTCGTCGACGCGCCGCCCGGACTCTTCGGTTTGGCGATCGATGTAGCCCTTCATGAACATGTCGGCGTCGTCCGAGAGCGCCAGGGAGACCGTCTCGCTGCGGCCGATCAGCGACGGGTCGTCGAGCACCATCTCGCGCAGGGTAAAGCCGGCGCCGCTGCTGACCAGCGACGCCAGGCTGCGCCGATCGCGGCGGCTGGTCACGTCGGGAAATTCCTGCTCGAGCGCCCGCTTGACCAGGGCCGTGTAGTTGGCCCGCGACAGCGTCGCGCGTTCGCGCGTGCCCTCGGGGTCGATGACCTCCGGATCGAAAAAGATGCCGAGCTCGATGTGGGACTGCACGAAGGCCGAGCTGCCTTTACTGATGATGCTGCCCAGCAGCACGACCAGCACGAAGAGCGCGATGGCGATGGCCGCGATGCCGTAACACTTGAACCGGCGCTCCGCCGCGTGACGGCGCTTCAAGCGCGATTGCGTCTTCGCGCCTGGCAGCCCGAAGGGGGCGGTTTGGGCAGCTTCAGTCATACTTCTCTCGATACTTCTGGACCACCCGCAGGGCGATCACGTTGAGCACCAGGGTGACGAAGAACAGCACCAGCCCGAGGGCGAAGGCCGCCAGCGTCTTGGCGCTGTCGAATTCCTGGTCGCCGACCAAGAGGGTGACGATCTGCACCGTCACGGTGGTCACCGCCTCCAGCGGGTTGGCCGTCAGATTGGCCGCCAGGCCCGCCGCCATGACCACGATCATGGTCTCGCCGATGGCCCGCGAGACGGCCAGCAGCACGGCGCCGACGATGCCCGGCAGGGCGGCGGGAAGCACCACCTGCCGGATGGTCTCCGACTTGGTCGCGCCGAGGCCGTAGGACCCTTCGCGCAGACTCTGCGGCACGGCGCTCATCACGTCGTCCGACAGCGAGGAGACGAAGGGGATGATCATGATGCCCATCACCAGGCCCGCCGCGAGCGCGCTTTCCGAGGCCACGTCGAGGCCAATGCCCTCGCCGAGGCCGCGGATCGCCGGCGCGACGGTGAGCGCGGCGAAGAAGCCGTAGACCACCGTCGGGATGCCGGCCAGGATCTCCAGGATCGGCTTCACGACGGCGCGCACGCGCGGGTCGGCGTAGTCGGCGAGGTAGATCGCCGACATCAGCCCGATCGGCACCGACACGCACATGGCGATGACGGTGATCAGCAGCGTGCCGGCGAACACCGGCACTGCGCCGAAGCTGCCGGACTGCCCGACCTGCTCGGCGCGGATCGCGGTCTGCGGGCTCCATTCGAGGCCGAACAGGAACTCGCTCGGCGGCACCAATTGGAAGAAGCGGATCGCTTCGAACAGCAGCGACAGGACGATGCCGACCGTGGTGAAGATGGCGATCGTCGAGCTGACGATCAAAATCGCCTTCATCGCCCCTTCCACCCGGTGGCGGGCGCGGAGCGAGGGGTTGATGAAGCGCCAGCCCATGACGCCGCCGACCGCCGCCACGGCCAGCGCCAGCACCGCCAGCGCGGCGAAGCTGATCTTCTGCAGATTGGCATAGCGCTCGGCAGCCGCCTGAAGCGCCGGGTCGAGGTTCCGGCTGACGATGTTCCCGGTCGCCGCATTGCGGATGTCGTTGAGCAGGAGCTCGAGGCGGGCCGGCGGCAGCTCGCGCGCGTCCTGCGGCAGGGTGGAGATCACCAGGGATTGCACCACGTGCGGCTCGACCACCAGCCACGCCACGAAGAGCGCCAGGCTCGGCAGGCCGCACCAAAGGGCCAGGTACCAGCCGTAATAACTGGGCAGGGAGTGCAAGGCGCGGATCGAGCCGCCAGCGGTCGCCAGCGAGCGCCGGCGCCCCATGTAGTAGCCCGCCACGCTCAGCAGCAGCAACAGGCAGGCAAGCACGAACGGCTGCAAGGTATCACCCCCAAAGGCGGCGCCATCGCTGTGCTTTGCGCCGCAGGTTCCGCCGAGAGGCGCCCGGCGGCCGGCCCGTCAAGCCGGGCCGGCTCACCGGAGCACACGCCTGAGCCACCTACATGGTCAGCGGCGACAGTGCCATCGACGATTCTCTGACCTTCTCCCGCTCGGCGTCCGGCAAGGGAATCAAACCCTTGTCGGCCAGGTAGCCGTCGGGGCCCCAGGCCGCCTCGCTGGTGAACTCGGCGATGTAGTCCTGCATGCCCGGAATGGAATCGACGTGCGCGTTCTTGACGTAGAAGTACAGCGAACGCGACACCGGGTATTCCTGGGCCGAGATCTTCTCGAAGGTCGGCTCGACGCCTTCGACCGTGGCGCCCTGCAGCAGGTCGCTGTTCTGGTCGAGGAAGCTGAAGCCGAACACGCCGAAGGCGTCCGGGTTGGCCTCGAGCTTCTGGACGATCAGATTGTCGTTCTCGCCGGCGTCGATCCAGGCGCCGTCCTCGCGAATCGAATGGCAAACCGACTTGTAGGCGTCCTTGTCCAGCGACTTGATGGATTCGAAGGACTCGCAGCCGCCCTCCATCGCGAGCTCCACGAAGGCGTCGCGGGTGCCGGAGGTCGGCGGCGGGCCGAGCACCTCGATCTTGACGGCCGGCAGCGACGGATCGATGTCGCTCCACATCTTGTAGGGGTTGGCGACCAGGTTGCCGCCGTCGGCGCCGCCTTCGGGCACCTCCTTGGCGAGCGCCAGCCAGAGCTGCTGCAGCGTCAGGGACACCGGCTCCGCCGTGCGCGAGTTGGCGACGACGATGCCGTCGTAGCCGATCTTCACCTCGGTGATGTCGGCGACGCCGTTCGCCTCGCAGCTCTCCACCTCGGACGACTTGATGCGCCGCGAGGCGTTGGTGATGTCCGGGTGCTCGACGCCGACGCCGGCGCAGAACAGCTTCAGGCCGCCGCCGGAGCCGGTGCTCTCGACCACCGGCGTCTTGAACGACGTGGTCTTGCCGAATTGCTCGGCCACGGCGGTCGAAAAGGGAAAGACCGTGGACGAACCGACAATGCGGATTTGGTCGCGCGCCTCGGCGGCACCCGCCGTCAGGGCGAGCGCCAGGGCCGCCAGCGCGAATTTCGATTTCAGCATGTGGACCGCTCTCCTTCGTGTCCTATGAACCCTCGTCTCGCCAGCGGCTCGTCCGCCGACCGGGCCGATCCTAGAGAGACCGTGATTCCTATCTACGACAGGCAGATGACAGTTTGATGACGGCCGGGCGCGACCGCGGCCCGCGCGCAGCGCGCCGCCTTCCCTAAAAATTTGTGGAAAATCAGAGCCTTAACGGCGTGTTCCCGAGTCAGATGTCGCCTTGGTCTTCGACGAACCGCACGATCGGGATCCAGTCCCGCTGGATCTCCAGCGCTTGCTTGCTGTGCAGGTCGAAGATGCTGAGGCCGCTCCAGGCCACTTCGTTGTAGAGGCTGCGGTCGGTCAGCCAGCCGACGTCCGCCGCTTCGCTCACGATCAGCAAGCCGTCGAGGCGCTTGACCGCCTTGCTGCCGAGACGACAGCGGTTGCGGACCAGCGCGAACGGCCGCTTGCGCCTGCGGATCGGCTTGAGATGGGTGAACGCCTTCAGGAAGGCCGAGGTCGCGTTGAGATCGAGCGCCGAGGGCAGCACCGGTATGATGATGGTGTCGGCGCGGCGAATGAGCTCGCGCAGATCCTTCTTGCCCAGCGCGGCCGCCGAATCGACGACCAGCCGCGCCACCCCGGCCGGGGGCTCCTTGATCCGCTTCGACCAATCGAGGCCGCGAATCGGAGCGGCGCTCGGCGGACGCCCGGCCAACCAATCGAGGGCGGAGCGTTGCGGATCGGTGTCCGCCAAGGCCGTATCGAGGCCCCAGTTGGCGAAGGCGGCCGCCAGGTTGGTGGCGATCGTGGTCTTGCCGCAACCGCCCTTCGGATTGGCGATCAGCACGGACTTCACGGCTTGGGCGCTGCCGTCTTGTCGCGCCAGAACGGTTGGGCGCGGGCGAAGGCGCGCCAGTCCTTGGCGATCCGGGGCCGGACCCGGGCCAGGGCGTGACTGTGCCAGCCGATCACCGTCCCGCTCGGTAGCTCGAGCGCGCGCGCCTTGTCCTCGCCCTCCTCCGCGCACAGCGCCGTCAGCCGGGCCTCGGCGACCGCCAGGTCGTTGAGATGGCCCAGATCGTCCTGGAGCCGACGCAAGCTGGCGAGATAGGGCTTGGTCTCGCCCTTGCCGTGGAGGGTGGCGAAGAATTCGGTGGCGTAGCGCAGCTTCTTCAAGGAAATCCGCAGGCGGTGCAGGGCGTCGTCGGAGAGCCGGTCGAATTTGCGGCCCAGTTTGATCGCCTTGCGGTGCCGCCTGTCCAGCACCGCGGCGGCCAGCTCGATCAGTTTTCGCTCGAGGCCGTCCGGCGGCTCCCGGCGGCGCCAGCCGCGCTCGGTCAGCCAAGCCTCGAGCTCCAGCGCGAACTTGAGATACCGCGGCGAGCCGAGCGTCTGCCACGCCCGCTCGTAAGCGAGCCGCCGCTGCCGGGACACCGCCTGCTCGAGGACCTTGAGGCCCTCGTCGTCGGGGCGGGCCGCCAGCACCGGGCTCAGCAATTCCTCGACGAAGACGTCCCAATCTCGCGCCCCGCCCAGGCCCCCGATCAGGAACTTGGCCTCCCTTTGCAGCCACGCGCGGTCGTCCGCGGGCAAGACGTCCTTGAAGATCGTGAGCGCCGAGCGCAGGCGGCGCAGGGCGACGCGCATCTGGTGGACGCCCTCGGGGTCGCGACCGTCCAGCACCGCCGCGTGATTGGCGAGCCAGTGGGTCACGCAGCTCGTGAGGATGCGCTCAAGGCCGTCTTCGACGGGAAGGTCGCGGGCCAAGCTCGGCGTGTCGGCCTTGCGGACCTGCGGGGGCTCGCCGAGGGCGAGGGCGAAGCCGCGATCGGCCTGGCTGAGCGGCTGGCACGCCAGGGGCGCGGTTTCGAGGAGCCTCACCGCCTCGCGCTGCGCGGCGGCGGGCGAGCCGTCGAGCACCGCCAGCTCGAGCTCGCAGATCGCCTCTTTGCGTCCGCCGCAGAGCAGCTCGCCCTGCTCCCAGATCGCCTCGATCTGCGCGGCGCGCTTGCCCCGGCCGATGCGATAGCGTTTCGCCTGGCGCGTCACATCCGTGGTGAAGATCGCCGCCAATTCGCCGGGGATCACCAGGCCGATCCGCTCGCGCACCTCCGGGTCGACGATCCGCGTCAGATCGGGCGCGGCAGTCTCGAGCGGCGCCGACCATTCGCCGCCCGACCGCGCGGCGCCGTTCGGCTCGCCGCGGACGGCGAACACCGTCTGCCGGTAGCCGTCGCCCTCCTGCCGGACCCGCAAGGCGAAGCCGCGCCGCCGCAGGCGATAATCCGAGGTATCGAAGTAGGTGCTGACCAGACGGCGGCGCGTGGCTCGCGCCTTGGGCGCGATCGCCGAGCGCCAAAGCGCCTCCAGGGCGCTGTGCGTCCCTGCGAACTTCAGCGCGATGTCGAACCGCGACGCCCGCCCGTCCCGCGGCGGCGCGCGGTCCTCCACCCCGCCTCGCTCCCCCCGGCGACCGCGCGCCGGGCCGGGGGAAAGCGACGGCGCCGACGCGTCAGTTCCCGCGCGAGACGCCATCCCACCGGCCAAGAGAGAGGCCCGCCACCGCCGGGTCGTCGC
>JAWWCG010000157.1:0-7391 GCA_033720555.1 Kiloniellales bacterium
GCACGCTCACCGCCGGCGGCGCGTCCTCCACCGCCGCCAGGAGGGCGGGGTAGCCGGCCTCGCCGAGCACCAGCAGGTCGGCGCCGCAGGCCGCCACGGCCGCAAGCTCCTCCTCCGCCGCGCCGGCCGGGCAGATCCGGATCGGGCGCCGGCGCCCGCCGCGCCGGGCCAGCTCCGGCAGGGCGGCCAGCGCCGCCTCGGCGCTGCCGTAGCGCTCCATGAGCTGGCGGAAGGTGATCGGGCCGACGTTTTCCGATCGGGCGAGGCGCAGGCGCGCCAGCTTCTCGGTCCGCGCGAGGACCTGGGCGCCGGAGCCCGTGTCGTTCATGGCTGGTTGCTCTACCTCTGACGATGAACCCGTTATGAGTGTACACCGAAAGAGGTCAGCTCTGGCGTCCGATTTTCGGCTCCTTGCCGCGGACCAGCCGGGCGATGTTCTGCCAGTGGCGGGCCCACACCAGGACCGCCAGGATCAGGCTCATCTCGACGAGCTGCAGGTCCTCGCGGATCAGCCAGGCCCACAGCGGGGCGAGCGCCGTGGCGGCGAGCGCCGCCGCCGAGGAGATCCGCGCCGCCAGGGCGACGGCCAACCAGGTCGCGCAGGCGGCCAGACCGACCGGCCAGGCGAGCGCCAGCAGGACGCCCAGCGTGGTGGCGACGCCCTTGCCGCCGCGGAATCTCAGCCAGACCGGAAAGAGGTGGCCGAGCACCGCGCCGAGGGCCGCCATGAGGGCGGTGTCGGGCCCGTAGTGGGCGGCGATCAGGACCGCCGCGGCGCCCTTGCCGGCGTCGAGCAGCAGGGTGGCGGCGGCCAGGCTGCGCCGGCCGGTGCGCAGCACGTTGGTGGCGCCGATGTTGCCGGAGCCGAGCGTGCGCAAATCGCCGAGCCCGGCCAGGCGAGTCACCACCAGGCCGAAGGGCACGGAGCCGAGCAGATAGCCGCCGGCGAGGGCGGCGATCAGGTAGGGGCCGGCAAACTCCCAGGAGATCGGATCGGGCATGGGCGCTCACGCATCGGCCTGAGAGGCGTCGCGGTAGATCGTCCGCCCGTCGACCACCGTGCGCAGCACCCGGCCCTGGATCGGATGGTCGTCGAACGGCGAGTTCTTGGACTTGCTGCGGAAGGCGTCGGGATCGAGCCGCCCGGGCCGCTCCAGGTCGAACAGCACGAGATCGGCCGCGCCGCCCGCGACCAGGCGGCCGGCGGCCAGGCCGCAAATGTCGGCCGGCCGGCAGGTGAGGCGGGCCAGCAGGTCGAGCAGTGCCATCTTCTCCTTGTGGACCAGCTCCAGGGAGAGCGGCAGCAGGCTCTCGAGGCCGACGATGCCGAAGTCGGCGAGCTGGAACGGCAGGCGCTTGGAATCCTGGTCGTGCGGGCTGTGGTCGCTGGCGATGGCGTCGATGGTGCCGTCGGCCAGCGCCGCGGCCACCGCCGCGCGGTCGGCCTCGCTGCGCAGCGGCGGGAAGACCTTGGCGAAGGTCCGGTAGTCGCCCACCGCGTTCTCGTTGAGGGTGAAGTAGTGGGGGGCGGTGTCGCAGGTCACCCTGAGGCCGCGCGCCTTGGCCTCGGCGATGCGCGCGAGGGCGGCGCCGGTCGAGACGTTGGCGGCGTGGTAGCGCCCGCCGGTCAGCTCCACCAGGCGCTGGGCGCGCTCGCCCATGATCACCTCGGCCGCGGCCGGGATGCCCGGCAGGCCGAGCCGGGTCGCCAGCTCGCCCTCGTTCATGACCCCGTGGCTGAGGCTGGGCTCCTCGGGGTGCTGGGCGATCACCAGGTCGAAGGTGCGGGCGTAGGACAGCGCGCGGCGCATGACGTTGGCGTCGGCCACCGCGTGGAGGCCGTCGGTGAAGGCGACGGCGCCGTACTCGGACAGCAGGCCGAGCTCGGTCAGCTCCCGGCCCTCGGCGCCGCGGGTGATGCTGCCGTAGGTGAAGACCTTGACCAGCTTTACCTCGCGCGCGCGGCGCGCCACGAACTCGACCCCGGCGACGTCGTCGACCACCGGGTCGGTGTTGGGCAGCGCCACCAGGGTGGTGATGCCGCCGGCGGCGGCCGCGCGCGAGGCGGTCTCGATGGTCTCCTTGTGCTCCTCGCCGGGCTCGCGCAGTTGGACGCGCATGTCGACCAGGCCGGGGGCGAGGCAGTGGCCGGCGCAGTCGACCACCCGAACGCCCTCGGGCGCGCCGTCGCGGAACAGCCCGGGGCCGAGCTCGGCGATCTGGGCGCCGCGGGTGACCAGCGCGCCGGGGGCGTCGAGGCCGCTCGCCGGGTCGAGCAGCCGGGCGTTGACGTAGGCGACCGCCTCGGCCGCCTTGGCCGTCGCCGGGGGCGGGACCTGTCTCACGCGCCGGGCCCCCCGCCCTGCCAGTCGCGGGTCAGCGCCTCCAGGCAGGCCATGCGCACGGCGACGCCCATCTCCACCTGCTCGCGGATCACCGAGCGGTCGATGTCGTCGGCCACCTCGCTGTCGATCTCGACGCCGCGGTTCATCGGCCCGGGGTGCATGATGAGCGCGTCGGGCTTGGCCGCCGTCAGCTTGTCCCGGTCGAGGCCGAAGAAGCGGAAGTACTCGCGGATCGACGGCACGAAGCTGCCCTGCATGCGCTCGGTCTGCAGGCGCAGCATCATGACGATGTCGCAGCCCTCGAGGCCGCGGCGCATGTCGATGAAGGACTCGACGCCGAGGCGCTCGACCTCGGCCGGCAGCAGGGTCGGCGGCGCGATCACCCGCACCCGGGCGCCCAGGGTGTTCAGGAGATGGATGTTGGAGCGCGCCACGCGGCTGTGCAGGATGTCGCCGCAGATCGCCACCGTGAGGCCGGCCAGGCTGCCGCGCCGGCGGCGGATGGTGAGCGCGTCGAGCAGCGCCTGGGTCGGGTGCTCGTGGCTGCCGTCGCCGGCGTTGATGACGGCGCAGTTGACCTTCTCGCTCAGCAGCTTGGCGGCGCCGGATTCCGGGTGGCGCACGACCAGCACGTCGGGGTGCATGGCGTTCAGGGTCATGGCGGTGTCGATCAGGGTCTCGCCCTTCTTGATCGCCGACCAGGAGACCGACATGTTGATCACGTCGGCGCCGAGGCGCTTGCCGGCCAGCTCGAAGGAGGTGCGCGTCCGGGTCGAGCTCTCGAAGAACAGGTTGATGACCGTGCGCCCGCGCAAGGTGGCGCGCTTCTTGTCGGCCTCGCGGTTGACGTCGACGTAGGCCTCGGCGAGGTCGAGGAGGAAGGTGATCTCGGCCGCCGACAAGCCCTCGGTGCCGAGCAAATGACGGTGGGGAAAGCCGGTCGCTTCGAGGGGTTGGGGCCTGGCGCTCATCAAAGCGCGACTATGACCCAGCGCCTCCGCCGGCGCAAGGCGGGCGATGGGCGCCGGCGTTCGTTGGGAGCGGGGCGCGGGACGGCAACGCCTGCCCGCCTGGCCACCTCCGCTCCTCCTGACACGCCCTGTCAGCAGAGTGAGGCAGGCCCGGGCCTTCCTGACGGCAGGCTGTCAGGAGGGGGTTCCTAGATTGAGAGGAACGGCGGCGCTGGCCTTGAGCCGCCGCCGGAACCCCAAGCTGGAGACCGAGCCATGCTGCACCTTCTGTTCGCCAGACCGCTCACCGCCGCCTGGCGGTGGCGCGAGCGCCGCAAGACGATCCGCGACCTGTCAGGGCTCAACGACCGCCTGCTGCGGGACATCGGCATCGCGCGCCACGAGATCGAGGCGATCGCCCATCGCGCCACGCCGTCGTCCGGGCCGGTGGCGGCGCGCCATCTCCGTGCCGGCCGGGCGGTGGTCCTGCCGAACGGCGCGCTGATTGACGTGTCCTGCTGCCCGGCGCCCGGCCGCGGCTAGCCTGTCCGCCCGCCGGTGGGCGGACGGGCGCCCGGTGTGCTAGCCTGGACACCCGACGCCAGCCACGAGGGTCGCCATGAAGATCGACGGAAGCTGCCACTGCGGCGCCATCACCTACGAGGCGGAGGTCGACCCGGAGCGGGTCTACGTCTGCCACTGCTCCGACTGCCAGGCGATCTCGGGCTCGCCCTATCGCTGGGCCGTGCCGGTCGGAGAGACGGAGTTCCGCCTGCTGACCGGCCAGCCCAAGGCCTACGTCAAGGTGGCCGACAGCGGCCGGCGCAGCCACCAGCACTTCTGCCCGGACTGCGCCTCGCCGATCTATTCCTTCTCGACCGCCGCGGAGGAGGCGGGTGGCGGGGATGCGCCCAAGTCCTTGAACCTGCGGCTGGGGACCGCGCGCCAGCGCGCCGAGCTGCCGCCGCGGACGGCGCTCTGGTGCGGCTCGGCGCAAGACTGGGCGGCGGTCGCCGGGACGGCGGAGACGCTCGACGCGCAGTAGACGGCGGCTGCGAGCGCTCGCTTGGCACGGGAGCGTCGGCTGGGCTAGGGGTTGGCGGTCCGTGGATGGCGGTCTGTGGATGGCGGTCTGTGGATGGCGGTCTGTGGATGGCGGTCTGTGGATGGCGGTCTGTGGATGGCGGTCTGGGGGCCGGTTGATCCACCGCCAGATGTTGAGACGGGCTATTGCCAGCCGAGGAAGTTGCCATTGGCGAAGCGGCAGCCGCCCGATTCGCCGCCGGCGCTGCGGCAACTGCCGTCGCCGTGCGGGTTGTCGGCCAGGAACTCGCCTTCGAACTGACTGCCGTCCGCCCAAGTGCGCGTGCCCCGCCCGTCTCGGACGCCTTCCACCCATTCGCCCTGGTAACTGCCGCCGTCGAGATAGGTGTAGGTCCCCCAGCCATGCATACGATTGGCCCTGAACTCGCCCACGTAACGCTCGCCGTCGGACCAGAGGTAGGTGCCCTGTCCATGGAAGAGGCCGTTGCGGAGGCTGCCCTCGTAGCGGTCGCCGGAGGCGAACACCGTCGTTCCCTGGCCGTTGCGCAGGCCGTCGCGCCACTCGCCGTCGTATCGCCCGCCTTCGGCGCCGACCCAGGTGCCGTGGCCCTCGGCCTTGCCGTTTCTCAGCTCGCCCTCGAAGCGGCTTTCCTTCCACTGGCCGTTCTCGAAGAAGCGTCGGACGGCGACGCCTCGGCCCTCGGCCTTGCCGTTCTTGCAGCCGCCGCTCCAGGTCACCCGGTTGCCGCGCTGGGTATCGTCGTTCCATATGAGACAGTCGGCGGCGTTCTCCAAGTTCTGCCACTGGCCCGACCAATCGTCCGCGCTTGCCGGCGCGTGCGCCAGCAGTGCCGTGGCCAGCATTGTGCCGATAGCCCAGGTTCTCATCATCAATTCCTGCCGGTCACGGAGCCGCGTCGCCGTGCGGCGCCGTCTTGCCGCGCCTCGAGGCTGCCGCCGGGGTCCATGACCGTCGTTGTACCCCCGAGGCGTAACGATATCGATAATGTCGAGACGGACCGTCTTGCCCTTCATCTCGCCGACGGCGACCCGGCCGCCCCACGAACGTCCCCGAACGTCCCCGAACGCCCCGTTCTTCTGCCGCTTGGAGAGGCTCCTCCGCGTCACCTCGTCGTCTTCCCGTCGCGGTGTGGCCGCCGAACGTGCGGCGCGCTGGGGGCGTGACAGCGCCGGGCGCCGGACCTAGGCTTGCGGCCGGCGCCCTCGGGCTCCTCCGAGTCGCGCCGCCACCCGCAGCCAGAGGAGACCCCGGTGGGCGCGCAAGCATCCGAGTTCAACCGCGTCACGGGCGTGACCATCGTCGGCGGCGGCACCGCCGGCTGGGTCACCGCCATGGTCCTCAACAGCGCCCTCAACGGCCGCGGCGACGGCCCGCCGGTGCGCGTCACGCTGATCGAATCGCCCAACGTGCCGACCGTCGGCGTCGGCGAGTCGACGGTGCCGGGCATGCCCCGTCTGCTCAAGCAGCTCGGCGTCGACGAGGCGCAGTTCATCCGCCACTGCAACGCCTCCTTCAAGATGGGCGTGCGCTTCGTCCACTGGCACGAGGACGACGACGGCCGGCCGCTCGAGTACTTCAACCTGTTCAACTCGCCGGTCGCCATCCACGGCCTGACGCCGGCCTACCACTTCCATCGCTTCGGCGGACCGGAGCGCTACGCCGAGTTCGCCGACGCGCTCGGCCCCGCCGGCGACCTGATCCGCGCCCATCGCGGTCCGCGCGGCGCCGGGGACGGCGACTACGAGAGCCAGGTCGGCTACGCCTATCACGTGGACGCGGCGCTGTTCGCGCTGTTCCTGCGCGACCTCTGCGTCGCCCGCGGGGTCGAGCACGTGCTGGACGACGTGGTCGAGGTGCAGCAGGGCGAGACCGGCCACGTCACCGCCCTCAAGCTGAAGCAGCGGGGCTTGCTGCCGGTGCAGCTGGTGATCGACTGCACCGGCTTCCGCAGCCGCATCATCGGCCAGGTGCTGGGCGAGCCGTTCGAGCCCTATTCCGATGTGCTGCTGTGCGACAGCGCCCTGGCGGTGCAGATCCCCCACCCGGAGCCGGGCCGGATCGAGCCCTGCACCCGCAGCACCGCGCTCGGCGCCGGCTGGGCCTGGCGGGTGCCACTCCACAGCCGGGTCGGCACCGGCTACGTCTTCTCCAGCCGCTTCCGCAGCGACGAGGAGGCGGCCCGCGAGTTCCTCGACTTCCTCGGCCCGCCGGCCAAGGACGCCGAGCCCAAGGTGATCCGCATGCGCATCGGGCGCATGCGCCGGCACTGGGTGAAGAACTGCGTCGCCATCGGCCTCTCCAGCGGCTTCATCGAGCCCCTGGAGGCGACCGCCATCTACATGATCGAGACGGCGGCGCGCTGGCTGGTGCGCCACTTCCCGGACCGCGCCATGAGCCCGCAACTGGCCGACAGCTACAACCGGCTCACCAACGCCCTCTACGAGGAGATCCGCAACTTCATCGTGCTCCACTACTACACCTCGAACCGCGGCGAGCCGTTCTGGCTGGCGGCCCGCCAGGAGATCGAGCTGCCCAATGCGCTCGCCGCGCGCCTCGAGCTGTGGCGCGCCACCCTGCCGAACGCCATCGACACCACCGGCGACCGCCTGTTCGACCACTGGAACTACCTGAACGTGCTCTACTGCAAGGGCTACTTCCGCGACTGCTCCTACCCGCTCGAGGGCTCGACCTCGCGCGACGACTGGGAGGGCTTCGCCCGGCGCCTGGCCACCTTCAAGCGCCAGCTCGTGGCGGGCTTGCCGGACCACTTCGAGCTCTTGGAGGCGATCCGCGCCTCGGCCGACCGGGACCAGAGCCGCCACATGGTGCCGCCCGCCATTCAGGCGCTGGCCGCCGCCGCGCGCTCGACCGTGCCGCTGCCCGACTGGGGCGGCGAGGAAGCGGCGTGAGGGGGCGCGCTGCGCTCTGTCGCGGTACCGGCCCGCTCCCCCTCCCGGCCACCCCAATCATACTGCCGTGGGGGGCCGGGTGGGGGAGCGGGACCGTAAGACGGAATAAGACGGAAGAGAC
>JAWWCG010000158.1:0-7377 GCA_033720555.1 Kiloniellales bacterium
GGCGCGAGCTGGAGGATGATGATGATGCAGCCGATGCCGCTCATGAAGCCGGAGATCACCGGAAACGGCACCAAGCTGACGTAGCGGCCGAGCTTGAGGACCCCGAACAGGATCTGAAACGCGCCGGCCAGCATCACCACGGTGAAGGCCATGGCCGGATCGTGGCCGTATTGGGTGATGACGCCGGCCATGACCACGGTCATCGGGCCGGTCGGGCCAGAGACCTGCGACGGCGTCCCGCCGAACAGAGCGGCGAAGAAGCCGACGAAGATCGCGCCATAGAGGCCGGCGACCGGGCCGGCGCCCGAGGCCACGCCGAACGCCAGCGCCAGCGGCAGGGCGACCACCGCCGCCGTCACGCCGCCGTAGAGGTCGCCGCGAAGGTTGTCGAAACGCAGGCCGTGAACCAGTTTCATCGCGCCGCGCCCGGCGCGCATGGCCGCGGAAAGCCAGTTCGAGCATCTTTGGATAAGAGCAAGTTACGCGACGACATTGAGAATCTATACAGGAGTTTCCGGCTATCCCTACGGTATTGCGTTGCTTTCATGAGAGCCGTTGCCTTTCTTGAACAGTTGCGGTCGCGGTTCGTCCCGGCCCCTTTCGGCGCCGGACCTGGACAGCCGTTATCGATCCAACGGGAATCGCCGGCTCGACGGCGCGCGGGGCCGCGAATACTCCCCACGCGCAAATGAGCGGTAAGACCAGGGGTTGCAGAGCGCAGGATTTTATTACGCCACTTGGCGAAACGGGAGTAGTATTTATTCAAGAGAATGTTTGGGGGGCCCTTTGACGTGGAGGGTTCCGCAATGACACCGGAAACCAAAAAGTCGACTTTGTGGACCGGTGGTATTCTCGCGGCCCTGATCGTGGTGATCGCGATCCTGTGGGCCGCGGGCGTTTTCCAGATGCAACCGGTCCAGTAACCGACGCTTTTGGGCCCCGGCCGCGGCGTCCGGACACACCGGCCCGTGGCCGGGGCCCGTGGTTTCTCGTCCCCGTGGTTTCTCGTCCCCGTGGTTTCTCGTCCCCGTGGTTTCTCGTCCCCGCGGCTTCTCGTCCCCGCGGCTTCTCGTCTCCCGCCCAGCGCTCCCACGCAGCGACGCCGCGCACCGGCCCCGCCCCGCGATCGTGGCCGGCGGTCGGGCCAGCGCCAGGGCCAGGGCCTTGATCTGCCCCGTCGCTTGAGGCGTATAGGGGGCATCGTTCGAGACAAGACGGAGGCGAGCCCATGGCGGCGCAGGCACAGGTCGGGAAAAAGGCACCGGATTTCACTCTCTCCGCCGACGGCGGCGGCACGGTCAAGCTGTCGGAGCTGCGCGGCCGCAAGGTCGTGCTCTACTTCTACCCCAAGGACGACACGCCCGGCTGCACCAAGGAGGCCTGCGGGTTCCGCGACGCCCTGCCCGATTTCTCCAAGATCGACGCGGAGATCCTCGGCGTCTCGAAGGACAGCGTCGCCCGCCACGACAAGTTCAAGGCGAAGTACGACCTGCCCTTCACCCTGCTCTCCGACGAGGCGGGCGAGGTCTGCGAGGCCTACGGCACCTGGGTCGAGAAGTCGATGTACGGGCGCAAGTACATGGGGATCGACCGGGCGACCTTCCTGATCGACGAGACCGGCACGCTGCGCGCCGAGTGGCGCAAGGTGAAGGTGCCCGGCCATGTCGAGGAGGTCCTGGCGGCAGCCCGGGGGCTATGAGGGCGTTATGAGAAAGGCCGCCGGCACGCTGCGCGCGAAAGCGTCGCGGGCGCTCGTCGCGCTGCTGCTGGCCGGCGTGGCGGCGGCATGCGCCAGCCGCTCGGCGCCGCCGCTGGCGACGGTCTCGCAGGTCGACGTGGCGCGCTATCTCGGCGAGTGGCATCAGGTGGCGACGATTCCCGCCTGGTTCCAGCGCCAGTGCGTCGCCGACACGACCGCGACCTACGCCCGGGCGGACGACGGCCTGATCGCGGTGCGCAACGCCTGCCGGACCGAGGACGGCAGCGTGGACGAGGCGACGGGGCGGGCCCGCTTCGTGGGCGAGGGCACCGACGGCAAGCTGGAGGTCACCTTCTTCGAGGTCTTCGGCTACTGGCTGTGGCCGGTGGCCGGCGACTACTGGATCGTCGCGCTCGATCCGGACTACCGGTGGTCCGTCGTCGGCCATCCCTCGCGCGACTACGCCTGGGTCCTCGCCCGCTCGCCGCGCCTGGACGACGAGACCTTGCGCGCCATCGACCGCCTCTTGGCGGACGCCGGCTACGATACCTGCGCCTTGCTGCTGACGATGCCGGACGAGCGGGGCCGACTCTGCGACGTGTCAGGTTAGCGGGGTTCGGGTTCGCCTCGGACCTACCGCAAGCTCCCGCGGCCAAAGGCGGGCGGCGGCTCAGCCGTGGGCGAAGAGATAGCGCCCGGTGTCCGGGTTCTCGCGACGCCACATGACGTTGTCGAGAAAGTAGTGATGGACGTTGATGAAGATCCAGAACACGAAGAGGTACAGGCTCGCCCCGAAGACGTCCTGGTCGTAGGGCACCAGCGAGGCGAGCCACTGGGGCGCGCCCCAGAAGCCGACGTAGCCCAGCGCGACGCCGATGGTCACGAAGGCGGCGAAGCGCAGCGCGGCGGTCGGCGGCGCGAAGCGGGCGAGCCGCCCCTCGCCCGGCCGCTCCGCTGCGTCGGCGCGGCTCGACTCGTAGTTCAGTTGAAAGCGCCAGACCACCACCAGGTACTGGAGCGAGTGGAACGCCGGCACGAGCAGCAGCAGGAGCGGGTCGAGCCGTCCGAAGAGGACCCAGAGGTAGAGGGTGACCAGGTAGGCGACGACGCCGTTGATCGGCGCCTTGGCGCCCTCCTTCGCGCATTTTCTCGCCAACACCGCCAGCGCCGCCGCGCCGGTGGCGCCGGCCGCCGCCATGGCCGCGTAGACGAGGCCCGCCGGAACCGCGAAGCTGTAATAGGTGAGGCCCTGAAGCGCGTGTTCGCTGACCAGCCAGTTGGCCAGCAGCCAATAGAGGATCCAGCAGGCATAGGCGTTGGCCAGCAGGATCTTTTTTTCGTGGGGGGCGAAGAAGCGGCGCTTCAGAACCGAGTCCACGATCAGCATGCCGTAGCCCTGCTTGACGTAGTGCCAGCCGACCAGGAACAGCATGAGGTTTCCGCCGAGGCCCAGCATTCGCGCGTCGCCGCGCTGCAGGCTGACCGCGAAGAAGCCGATCAGCGCCGCCGGCACCAGGAGGCCCGCGACGAAATAGCGCAGCCGCAGGACGGGACCGTAGTCCGGCCCCAGCAGCTTGCGCCGGAAGTTCCGGTAGAAGATCTGATAGGAATTGGCGAAGTGGGGATGATTGAGGACGTTGGCGAGGAGCAGCGCGGTCGCCGCGACGCCGATCATCAGCTCCCGGGACGGCTCCATCGTCAGTAGGAGCGTCATGACGATGAGCGAGCCGCCGCCGAGGCAGAGAAAATCGACCAGCGGATGAAACAGCCAGGCCGCCCGTTCGGCCGCGTCCTGCCGGCCGGCCGTCGCCCTCGGTGCTGCCCTAGGCGCCGGCCCCGGCGCGGCGATGCTCGTGTCCCCGATCGACATGGCCCTGGAGGCTAGTCCAAAAGCATTAAAGACATTTTGCCAAAGGATTAACCGAGATATCTCGTTCGAAGACTGAACAGCGGCCAAAATCCGGGCGATTGCCGGGAACTCGGCGCCCGCCAAGCTGGCCTGGCCGCCGCCGGACTCAGCTCCCGGCGGCGCTCTCGCGCCGTTTCTTGGCGACCGCCTTCTGCGTGTCGAACTCGGCGCGCCGGCGCGCGATCTCCTCGGCGGACAGCTCGGCCAGGTTCAGATAGTCGAGCTTCCAATCCGGGCTTGTGCTCCAGGCGAGCGGCGACTGCACGGTGGTCCGCGCCGCCGGCGCAGCGGCCAGCAGCGTCAGGGCCAGGTCGAGGGTGAAGGCCTGGGACTGCGCGTCGCCGGGCCGGCCGGCGGCGTTGCCGAGGGGAAAGTCGGAAAACAGGAGCCGCGGCACGCCGACGTACTCGACGATGTCCTTGGCGCAGCCCAGGACGACGGTCGCGATCCCCGCCGCCTCGAGCGCCCGCGCGGCGAGACCGACGCTTTGATGGCAGATCGGGCAGTTCGCCACCAGCACGGCCGCCTCGGCCCCGTCGGCGCGGCAGCGGGCGACGATCTCCGGGCAGTCGACCTCGAGGGTGACGCGGTGGCTGCGGTTGGTCGGCAGCCCGTGGAAGCGCGGCGCCAGCTCGCCGATCCGCCCGCGCGCCGCCGCGCGTCTCAGCGCAGGCAGCGGGAAATAGCTCCCTGGATCCTCGGCCGTGGTGTGCTTGCGGTCGATCGCGACATGGGAGATTCGCAGGTCGTGGTCCTGAGCGCTGTCGCCGGAATAGACGCTGTAGAACTTGGCGGCGGCGTTATAGGGCGCGCCCGGGCCCTGATCGCCCTTGTCGGGCTGGTACGGCGCCGCCGTGGTGATCAGCGCGACCCGCGCGCGGGCGAGCGGCTTGGCGAGGGGCTGGAACGGCACCTCGGCGTAATGCGCCCACCGGTAGGGCGCGCCATAGCCGAGCGCCTGATAGTACGCGCGGATCCGCCGCAGATAGGCGATCGGCGCAGCGTGCGGCGGCGCGAAGCCGAAGTCCTCGGCGCGGTCCTCGCTCATCGCCCGTCAACTCCCGGCCGGGCCGGGCCGCCGGCCCGCCTCCTGGCTTGCTCCTCTACTCGCTCCCGGACAGCTCCTCGACGCAGTCGACGTATTCGGTGGTGCCCGGATCGAAGCCCTCTTCCCGGCAGGACTGCGCGACGGCCGGGTCGACGGGCTCGTCCCTGTGCCGCCAATCGCATCCGGCGGGAATCGTCAAGAGTCCGGCGGCCACCAGGGCCGGAAGCCACGTGCCACGCATCAGGGTCCTCGCTTTGCCTTTGTCTCCGGGAGCGCAGCGACGGTAGCCGAGTTGGCCGCCGCGCGGAAGGGCGTTCGGCGCTGGATGCGGTGCCGGGTGCGGTGCCGGGTGTGGTGCCGGCCCCGCCCTGGACAGGTCGCGGGCGCGCCGATATAGCTAGCGCGCGGCCCGGCCCACGAAAGCCGCCGGTCGAAGCCGAGCGCGGGCGTCGCCGGGGGGGCTGCCGGGGCTGTCAGGGCCGCGGCGTCTTTCGCTGTCTGAGGCCGGTGAGCGAGGCCATGGCGGACCTCAAGAGCGCATTGGCACACCACAAGGCCGGCCGCCTGGAGCTGGCCAAGGCCGGCTATCAAGCGGTCTTGGCCCGCGAGCCGGGCCACCCGGAGGCCCTGCACATGCTGGGCGTCGTCCAGGCCGCCTTGGGCGATCCGGCACGCGGCGTGGCGCTCATCGAAGAGGCGCTCGGCCATCGCCCGGACTACCCCATGGCCTGCAACACTCTCGGCCTCCTGCTCGCCCAGGCCGGGCGGACGGCGGAGGCCGCCGAGGCCTTCGAGCGGGCGGCGGCCCTGCGGCCCGACGATGCCGAGATCCTCATGAACCTGGCGACGGCGCGCCACCAGCAGGGCCGCTTGGCGGCGGCGATCGACGCCTATCGCGCGGTCGCGGACCTACGGCCGGAATTTGCCCGGGCTCGCCTGCTGATCGGCCACGCGCTGAAGGATTCGGGGCGGCCGGACGACGCCGTCGAGGCCTATCGCGCGGCGATCGCCCTCCAGCCGGACTTCGCCGAGGCCCACTGGTATCTCGGCCAGCTCCTGCGCGACCTCGACCGGCTCGAGGCGGCGGCGGCGGCCTGCCGCCGGACGGTCGAAATCGAGCCGGACCATCGCCTCGCGCGGCAGGTGCTCGGCCATCTGCTGCTGCGCCTGGACCGGCATCGCGAGGGACTGGAGGAACTCAAGCAGGCCGAAGGCGTGGTCGAGCTCGGCGTCGGCCGCGAGACCGCCGTGCGTTTCGGCTAGATCCCGGCGCGGGAGTGTCGACGTGGGAGTGTCGAAGTGGGAGTTGAGGTGCGACGCGACGACCTGAGGGAAACGGCGGCGCCGAATTTCATCGGCGCCTGGCGGCTCGAGGACGACGGCCTCTGCGAGCGCATCGTCGACCATTTCGAGCGCCACCGCGAGGCGCAGGCGCCGGGGCGCACCGGGGTCGGCCGGGTCGACGAGTCCTACAAGCGCTCGATGGATATCTACATCCGCCCGAAGCAGCTCAAGGAGCCGGGCTTCGAGGCCTTCGCCGAGTACATGGGCCTGCTGCACGACTGCTTCCGCGACTACACCGATCAGTGGGCCTTCCTGAAGAGCTTTCTCAAGAGCGTGCACATCGGCGGCTTCAACGTGCAGAAGTACGAGACCGGCGGCCACTTCAGCAAGCTGCACTCGGAGCGCACGGGCCTCGACGGGCTGCACCGCGTGCTGGTCTGGATGACCTACCTGAACGACGTGGCGGCCGGCGGCGAGACGGAGTTTCCCCACTACGGCCTCCGCGTGCGGCCGCTCAAGGGCCGCACCCTGATCTGGCCGGCCGAATGGACACACGCCCACCGGGGCTGCGTGGTGGAGAGCGGCGTCAAATACATCATCACGGGCTGGATGCATTTCCCGAGCTAGCCGCGACCGCCTTTCCGCTGGGCCGGCGCGCTCGGCCGGGGTTTCCGCTTCGGCGGTTGACGGCGCGGCGGGGTTTGGCCGAACTGTTGGGCCGTTAGGAGCGATTCGTTTCATGACCGACCCCATCAAGAGCGTCACCATCGTCGGCGGCGGCACCGCGGGCTGGATGGCCGCGACCTATCTGGCGAGCAAGCTCGGCCGGCCCGCCGGCGCCGAGGCGATCGAGGTCACCCTGATCGAATCGCCCGGCATCGGCACCATCGGCGTCGGCGAGGCCACCGTCCCGCTGATGCGCCGCTGGCTGCGGGACATGGAGATCGACGAGCACGAGTTCCTGTGGCGCTGCAACGGGTCCTTCAAGCTGGGCGTGCGCTTCGCCAACTGGAACCAGGACGAGAACGGCCGGCCGCTGGCCTTCGTCCACCCCTTCCACGGCATCGAGGTGGATATCGCCGGCTACAAGCCGGCCGCCTATTTCCTCAAGTACGCGCCCGCCAGCGAGGCGCCGAACTGCGCGGACTACCTGTCGCCGACCTGCGCCCTGATAGACCATTATCGCGCCCCGCGGCAACTGGAGCACCCGGACTACGACAAGGGCGTGCGCTACGCCTATCACCTGGACGCCGGGCTCTTCGCGCGGTTTCTGGAGGAGATCGCCGTCTCGCGCGGCGTCGTCCATCTTCAGGACGACGTGGTCGACGTCGAGCTGGGCGAGGACGGCGCCGTCGCCGCGCTGCATCTCAAGGAGCACGGCCGGCGGCCGGTCGAGCTGGTGGTGGACTGCACCGGCTTCCGCGGGCTGATCATCCA
>JAWWCG010000159.1:0-7330 GCA_033720555.1 Kiloniellales bacterium
GCGCTACAGCGTGATCTTCCAGGCCAACAGCGCCCAGATCGCCGACCCCGACCTGATCTATCCCGGCCAGATCTTCCTGGTGCCGAGCACGAATTAGCGTTCGAGACCGAGCCCGCCGGCGCGCGCCCGCGGTGCGGAACCAAGCTGCGGCTTGATCTTTATCCGCATAGGCGATTATCACCTAGTCCGGCGGTTGGTCCGGCGTTTAGTCCGGCGTTTAGTCCGGCGGTGCGCCGCAGCCGCCCCCTCAGTGAAAGATTCCTGGTCGCCATGAGCCCATCTCCCCAGTCCAGTCCCGCCGCGCTCGACACGGTGCTCGTCCCGATCCACCGGGCGGGCTGGCCCTTCGTCGGGGCCTTCGCCGCCGCCGCCGTCATCCTCGGCTTCCTGTGGACGCCGCTGTTCTGGATCGGCCTCGTGGCGACCGCCTGGTGCGCCTATTTCTTCCGGGACCCGCCCCGGGTGACGCCCCTGGGCGAGGGCCTGGTGGTGAGCCCCGCCGACGGGGTGGTGCAGATGATCGTCGAGGCGGTGCCGCCCGAGGAACTCGACCTGGGGCCGGCGCCGTTGCCGCGCGTCAGCGTTTTTCTCAACGTCTTCGACGTGCACATCAACCGCGTGCCGGTCGACGGCCGGGTGGCGGCCCAGGCCTACCGGCCCGGTACCTTCGTCAACGCGGCGCTCGACAAGGCCTCCCAGGACAACGAGCGCCACTGCGTCACCCTGGAGACCGCCGCCGGTCAGCGCCTGGGCCTGGTGCAGATCGCCGGCCTGGTGGCGCGCCGCATCGTCTGCCACCTCGAGGACGGGCAGAACGTGCGCGCCGGCGAGCGCTACGGCCTGATCCGCTTCGGCAGCCGCGTCGACCTTTACCTGCCGGCCGGCACCGCGCCCCTGGTGGCGGTGGGCCAGCGGGCGGTCGGCGGCGAGACGGTGCTGGCCGACCTCTCCTCCCAGGCGCCGCCAAGGGCGGGCGAGGTGCGCTGATGGCCCGCCGGCCCCGGCCGCGCCTCGGCGCCCACTCGATCAACCGGCTGATCCCGAACAGCCTGACGCTGCTGGCGCTGTGCGTCGGCGTCACCGCCATGCGCTTCGCGATCGAGGGCCTGTGGGACCGGGCGGTGATCGCGATCGTGGTGGCGGCGGTGCTCGACGGGCTGGACGGGCGGATCGCGCGGGCGCTGGGCGCGACCAGCCGGTTCGGCGCGGAGCTCGATTCGCTGTCCGACTTCGTCTGCTTCGGCGTCGCGCCGGCGGTCGTCGTCTACATGTGGAGCCTGCAGGACGCCGGCGGCCTCGGCTGGGCGCTGTCGCTCCTTTTCGCGGTCTGCTGCGGGCTTCGCCTGGCCCGCTTCAACGTGGCGCTGGACAGCCGCGAGACCATGCCGCCGTGGACCCGGGACTACTTCGTCGGCGTGCCGGCGCCGGCCGGCGGCGGGCTCGCCATCATGCCGCTCATCTTCGGCCTGCAGTTCGAGCACTCCGTCTTCGCCTCGCCCTGGCTCAACGGCGTGGTGCTGGCCGGCACCGCCGCGCTGATGGTGAGCCGGCTGCCGACCTTCGCCTTCAAGCGCATCCAGGTGCCGGGCCGCCACGTCGTGCTGGCGCTGCTCGCGGTCGGCGCCTTCGCCGCCTTCCTGATCAGCACGCCCTGGGTGACCCTCGGGATGACGGGCATCGCCTATCTCGCCAGCATCCCTTACGCGCGCCTGGCCTATCAACGCCGGCGCCAACTCGCCGAGGAGCCCAAGGGCGCCGACAACGGCGACCGCGGGGCGTAGAGCGTTTTCCCTCCTCACGGATCCAGCCCGCGCCCCCGCCCGACCACTCCTAGTGTACACCGGCAGGGGTGGCCGGGCGGGGTGCGGGCTGGTGCGAGTCCACGTGAGTGGAAAATGCTTTAGCCTCGCCCGCTATTCCGCGGCGCGCGGCAGGCGCTGGGCGGCCTCCGGGCTGACGCCGGCCGCCAGGGCGGCCTTGGTCCGCCGCCGGTTGCGCCAGGCCGCGACGTTGACCCGCAGCATGAGCGCGCAGGGCGTCACGATCAGCGTCAGTACGGTCGCGAAGCCGAGCCCGAAGACGATCGCGGTCGAGAGCTGCCGCCACCACTGGGTCGAGGGGCCGCCCACCTCCACCGAGCGGGCGAAGAAGTCGATGGTGAGGGCGAGCACCATGGGCATCAGCCCGAGGATGGTGGTGATGCTGGTGAGCAGCACCGGGCGCAGCCGCTGGGCGCCGGTGCGCAGGATCGCCTCCACCGGATCGGGCGTGGCGTGCTTGAGCCGGTCGTAGGTGTCGATCAAAACGATGTTGTTGTTGACCACGATGCCGGCCAGCGCGATCACGCCGATGCCCGACATGACGATGCCGAAGGGCTGGGCGGTGACCAGCAGGCCGATCATCACGCCGATGGTCGACAGCACCACCGCCGAGAGGATCAAGAAGGCCGAATAGAAGCTGTTGAACTGGGTGACCAGGATGATCGCCATGAGGAACAGCGCCACCGTGAAGGCCTTGAGCAGGAAGGCCTGGGCGGCCTTCTGCTCCTCGTCCTCGCCCTTGAAGGCGATCTGGGCGCGCGGGTCGAGCTCGGCGCCGGCCATCCAGGCGCGGATCTGGCGCACCTTGTCGTCGGCCAGCAGGCCGGGGGCGACGTCGGCCTTGACGGTCATCGCCCGCTTGCCGTCGACGCGCCGCAGCAGGCTCACCTTGGGCCGGGCGTGGCGTTCGACGAAGCTCGAGATCGGCACCAGGCCGGCCTCGGTCTGCACCCGGATCTGATCGAGCTGGGCCAGGTTGCGGTAGCGCTCGGGCAGGCGGACCACGATGTCGATCTCTTCGTCGCTGTCGTCGGCGCGGTACTCGCCCAGGTCCATGCCGTTGGTGATCATGCGCACGTAGCCGCCGATCAGCGAGATGTCGGCGCCGAACTTGGCGGCCTGGGCGCGGTCGACGTCGATCTGCCACTCGATGCCGGGCACCGGCCGGCCGTCCTCGATGTCGACGAAGCCGCCGATCTCCGCCAGGCCCTCGTTGATCCGCGCCGCCGTGGCGTCGATCACCGCCGGATCCTCGGCGCTGATCTCGATCTGGATCGGCTTGCCCACCGGCGGGCCCGCTTCTTCCTTGCGGGTTTCGATCAGCAGGCCGGCGAGGTCGGCGGTGCGGCGGCGGATCTCGCCCAGGATCTCGCCCGCCGGCCGGCGCAGCTGCCAGTCGGTGAACTCGAGCTGGATCGAGCCGATCAGGTCCTCGGGCTCGTCGCGCTGGATGCCGGAGGAGGCGACGCTGCGGGAGTATATGGCGTGAAACGCGCCGCTCTCGCGCTGCAGCTCGAAGATCCGCGCCTCGACCTCGCGCATCAGCGCGTCGCGCTCGAAGATCGACAGGTTGCCGCGGGCGTGGATCTGCAGCACGGCGTTGTCGGGCTCGACCTCGGGGAAGAACTCGACGCCGCGGCCGTAGTGCTGGTAGGCCGCCTGCACGCCCACCAACATGACCACGGCGCCGATGAGAATCTTGCCGGGATGCCGGAGCGCCGCGCGCAGCACCCGAACGTAGAAGCCGGTCAGGCCCGGCACCTCGGCGAGGTCGCCGTGCTCGCCGGCGGCCAGCGCCCGCATGGTGCGCTCGTCGGCGGCGCCGCCGGGCTTGCCGAAGATCGCCCCGAGGGTCGGCACGAAGACCAGCGCCATGACCAGCGAGGCGGTGAGCGTGGCCACCAGGGTGATCGGCAGATACTTCATGAACTCGCCGACCATGCCGGGCCAGAACACCAGCGGCAGGAAGGCGGCGAGGGTGGTCGCCGTCGCGGCGATGATCGGCCAGGCCATGCGCTTGGCGGCCAGCGCGTAGGCGTCGCGGCGGTGCAGGCCCTCGCTCATCTTGCGGTCGGCGTACTCGGTCACCACGATGGCGCCGTCGACCAGCATGCCGACGGCGAGGATCAGGCTGAACAGCACCACGATGTTGACGGTCAGCCCGAAGGCGGCCAGCACCAGCAGGCCGGAGAGGAAGGATCCCGGGATGGCGATGCCGACGAAGCCGGCGCTGCGCAGGCCGAGGGCGGCCACGACGACCACCATGACCAGCACGACGGCGCTCAGGACGTTGTTGCGCAGGTCGGCGAGCATGGTGCGGATGTGGCTCGACTTGTCCTGGCTGTAGGTGACGACCACGCCCTCGGGCCAGGCCCGGCGGGCGGCGTCGACCTGGGCGCGCACGCGCTCGATGATGGCGATGATGTTCTCGCCGGTGCGCTTGGAGACCTCGAGGGCGATCGCCGGCTGGCCGTTGATGCGGGCCATGCCCTCGGAATCCTTGAAGGTGCGGCGCAGGGTGGCGATGTCCTTGAAGCTGACCACCGCGTCGTCGTTCACCTTGACCGGCATGTTGAGGATGTCCTCGGTGCTGCCGAACAGGCCCGGCAGCTTGATGGCGAAGCGGCCTTCGCCGGTGTCGAGCGCGCCGGCCGCCACCACCCGGTTGGAGCGCTGCACCGCCTCGATCAGGTCGGTGGCGTTGAGGTTGTAGCTCTCCAGCACCAGGGGCTCGACGACCACCTCGATCAGCTCCTCGCGGTCGCCGGCGATCTCCGCTTTGAGGACGCCGGTGAGCCCTTCGATGCGGTCCTGGAGGTCGCGGGCCAGGGCCAGCAGGGTGCGCTCCGGCACGTCGCCGGAAAGCGTCACCACCAGGACCGGGAACAGGCTCAGGTTGATCTCGTGGACCGTCGGCTCGTCGGCGTCCTCCGGCAGCTCCGGCTTGGCGAGGTCGACCTTGTCGCGCACGTCGGCCATGGCGAGGTCGGCGTCGAAGCCGGCGTCGAACTCCATGACCACGTTGGCGCCGCCGAGGAAGGCGGTCGAGCGCATTTCCTTGATGCCCTCGATGTTGCGGAGCTGCTCCTCGAGCGGCTTGATGATGAGGCGCTCGGCGTCCTCCGGCGCGATGCCCTCGTGATGAACGTTGACGTAGAGGACCGGCAGGTTGATGTCCGGCTCGGCCTCCTTGGGGACGGTCACGTAGGCGTAGGCGCCGGCGATCAGGATCAGCGCCAGGCCGGCGAGCACCGTGCGGGCGTGGCCGAGGGCCGCGTCGATCAGGGCGTTCATGTCGGATCGCCTCTCGCGGGTCGCCGGCGGCCCATGGCGGCCGTCTCCTAGCCCTGGCCGGCCGAGGCGGCGAGGGTGGCCTCGTCAACCGTGCGGACCCGCTGGCCGTCGCGGACGAAGTCCTGGCCGACGGTGATCAAGGTGACCGCCTCCGGCAGCCCCAGCAGCCACAGGCCGTTCTCGCCCTGCTCGAGGATCTGGACCGCCACGAAGCGCACCGTCTCGTCGGCGTCGACGATCTTCACGCCGATCGTGCCGGAGGTGTCGAGGGAGAGGATGGCCGGCGAAACGCGGTGCGCCATCACCGAGGGGCCGGGCAGCACCACTTCGGCCGTCACCCCGTCGCGCAGGGCGCCGTCGGGGTTGGCGACCTCGAGCTCGACGCGAAAGGTCCGGGTCACCGGGTCCGCCACTCGGGCGACGTGACGGATGCGCCCTTCGACCCGCTCGCCGGTCATCAGGCGGGCGAGGCCCGTCGCGCCGGGCGCGAGGCGCCCGATGTCGCGCTCGCTGACGTGGCCGATCACCAGGATGGGGTCGAGGTCCACCAGGCTCGCGACGGGGTCGCCCATCTCCAGGAAATCGCCCAGGTCCGCCTCGCGGTCTTCGATGAAGCCGGCGAAGGGCGCGCGGATGACCGTGTTGTCGAGCTCCACCTGGGCGCGCTCGACCGCCGCTTCGGCGCTTTCCAGCTCGGCCAGGGAGGCGGCGAGCTGGGTGTCGGCGCGAAAGCCCTTGGCCGAGAGTTTCTTGGCGGCCTCGTGTTCGATCCGGCGCTGCTCGAGCAGCGCCTTGGCCTGGGCCAGGCGGGCCGGGCGGTCCTCCGGCGCCAGGCGCACCAGCGGATCGCCCTCGGCCACCGCCATGCCGCGCTCGATGGCCAGCTCGACGACGCGGCCGTGGGTCTCGGCGCGGGCTTCGATCTTGCGCAGCGCCTCGGTGCGCCCGCGCAGCACGACCGCCGTCTGGTGGGGCTCGGCGCTTTGGTGCCGGACGCGGACCTGCGGCAGGCTGTCGCCGGCGGAGAGGTCGGCCGCCGGCTTGAGGGCGGCGTTCTCGGCCTTGATGCCGCGCAGCTCGCCCGATGCGATCCAGGCGGCGGCCAGGAGCGCCAGCCCCACCGCGATGATGAACGAACGCCTCATGAGTCCTTCCCGGTGCCGCCGGGCGTCGGCGGCCGACGTCTTATGAGTCGCCTTATGATACGCGCCGCCGGCCGCGGCAGTTTCCTCTGGCTCGCCATGATTGGGGGCCGCCCCGTCATTCCGCGACCAGGCTGGTCGATTCATTGAGCTCCGCCAAGAGGTCGTCGCGATGCGCCCTGAGGTAGCGCGCGGCCGCCGTGTACCACGCGAGCCCGAAGCCGTGCACGAAGCGCTCGCCGGGCGGGCGCGCCGCCACGCCGCAGCCTTCCATGCGCGCCAGGCTCGCCTCGTACCAGGCGATCCGCTGGTCGATGAACTCGCCCAGCAGGGGCGTCGGCAGAAGATGGGCGAAGAACAGGATGAAGAGGAAGTCCGAGGACACCCGGTCCGGCGCCGGCGGGGTCATGAGCCGCGCCGCCAGGGCCTCGCGCCCGGCCGGGGTGATCGAATAGACCTTCTTGTCCGGCCGCTTGTCCTGGGGTTCCTCGCGGCAGGTCAGGAGGCCGTCCTCGCTCAGCCGGTTGAGCGCCGGATAGATCGACCCGAAGCTCGCCGCCTGGATATGGGCGAACGGCCCTTCCTCGAAGCTCTTCTTGATCTCGTAGCCGCTGGCGTCGCCGCGCGCCAATACGCCGAGGCAGAGTGTCTTGGCGTCCATGAAGGATCCTCCCCTGGTACTGACTTAGGGGGACTTGGTATTCATGTCCAGCATATATCGATCAAGAATATGTGTGCGGGCGGTAGCGTGGCGCCGGGTGGCATAAGGCGGCCATTCCCACGGGAGGCTATTCCCAAGCCCGGCCAAGCGGCCTATGCTTTACCGGCGCGCAACTACCTGGCAAGGCGATCCACGGTCGTGCGCGAGACCCGGCGGTCGAACTCGACCGAGGTGGGAAAACGGGTCCCGGCCGGCCGTCGCGAGCGCGGGGAGGCAGGTCGAATGAAGGTAAGCGATATTCTCGGCGCCAAGGGCAACGCCGTCGCCACCATCCGGCCGGAGGCGCCGATCTCCACGGTCGTGCGGCGCTTGAAGCTGGAGGGCATCGGCGCCCTGGTGGTCAGCGAGGACGC